>CAZOXR010000072.1:0-4779 GCA_964583885.1 uncultured Methanosarcinales archaeon
GAAAACAGTAGATTAGAATAATTTAAAGCCTTTGCTTTCTTTAGTCCCTATTATTCCACCCTCCACTATTTTAAATGTTATCTCTTGCTCTTCTGCTAATGACCTGTGTTTTTTTAGGATTGCCCTGCGGTTGTTGCTGGGCGTTATCTGAAGCTCTATGAGGCATTTACTTCCATATTTTAAGATATCCCCTCCAACAATATTGACCTTGTTTTTTTCTTCAAAATCTGAATAAACGTGGTTTGTTACAAGGACAGGTATGTCCTTTTTTCTTGCTATTTCAGTTAAATATGAAATTTGCCTTCCTAATTGCCTATTTACTTCATATACATCTTCACTTTTTCCTAATTCCAGCCTATAGAGCATGGCTATTGAGTCTATCACTATCATTCCAATCTTATCATTCACTATATCTTTAAGTTTTTCAAAAACATTTTTTTGCTCTTCAAAACTAATCGGCCTTAAGAATATCATCTTATTGAGAATTTTTTTATAATCCAATGCAATCTGTTCTAATCTTTCTGGTGAGAAACCTGATTCTGTATCTACATATATCACTTTTTTATTCTTTCTTGCTATATTTATTGCACAAAGCAGGCTTAAGAGAGTTTTTCCAGAAGCAGCTGTTGCATTTATTGTGGTAATAATGTCTGAATCATAGCCACCTTTAAGCATGCTATCTAAAATTTTACTTCCAGTTGGCATTTTTTTGATTTCCATGGCATAATGGGAATCAAAAGTAGTATTAATTTTTTTCCTTTTTGGTCAAAACATTTAAAAATATCTTCAAATACACTTTTGATATGAATCCCATTGTTAACATATCGTTATGGATAACTTATCTTATTTCTTTGTACTTTGTAGTATTCTGGCTTTTGGTTCTTTTAGATGGCGGCATAAGGGATAAGAAGATAAGGAAATTATCTGAACACCCCCTTGTAACTATTGTGGTTCCTGCATATAATGAAGAGAAAAGAATCAAAGCAACCATAGACTCTGCTTTAAAATTAGATTATCCAAGGGATAGGCTTGAATTTATAGTTGTTAATGATGGAAGTACCGATAAGACAGAACATGTTGTTAAGAAGTTAATCAAAAATAATAAAAAATTTAATATACTCTTAATAAATAAGGAGAATAGTGGAAAAGGCGCGGCACTGAATACTGGTTTAAAAATAACAAAAGGCGAATTCTTTGTTTGTTTGGATGCAGATTCTTTTGTTAACGAAGACGCATTAAAAAAAATTCTTCCGTATTTTAGTAAAAAGGGGGTTGCGGTTGTTTTACCTCTCTTGAAAGTACAAAAACCCACTGGTTTATTACAAAAAATGCAATGGTTCGAATATCTGGTAAATATGTTTTATAAAAGGTTGATGTGCAAATTAGATTGTGTGCATGTTTCTCCTGGCCCTTTTAGTGTCTATAGGAAAAGCATTCTTAAAAAAGTAGGTGGTTTTGATGAAGATAATCTTACAGAAGATCTTGAGATGACATTAAGATTGCAAAAACGACATTATAAAATTATTCAACTTTTAGATTCCGATGTTTATACTGTTGCACCAAAATCATTATGGCAATTGTATAAACAAAGAAACAGATGGTATAAGGGCTCAGTATATAATGCATTAAGGTATAAGCATATGATGTTTAATAAAAAATACGGCGATTTTGGTTTAATCCAGATGCCAACCATAATCATATCAGGAATAATTGCCCTTATTATTATCACTTCTTTGTTTTATTATACATTTAAACCACCAATTAAATATATTTATAATATGCAGTTTATAGGGTTTGATTTTATTACTTTATTAAAAAATTTTGTATTTAATTTTCATATGCTGGATATTAATTATACTGCTATATTGGTTGCTGTGGTTATGCTAATAATATCAATTGTGATACTAATTAAATCTCACACATACACAAAAGAAAAAGTAGTTAAACACGGTTTATTTTCTCTTGCAATATACCTAATACTTTATTTTTTATTAATAGGTGTTATGTGGGTGGGAATAGCTATAGAATTGTTGCTTGGTATAAAACAGAGATGGTGAACTCATGAGAAAAATAAGTAAAGATAAGTACCTAATTGCTGCACTAATTACCTCTGTCATTTTTTTATTAGGGTTTTTTTTAGGATTGGTTATTGAAGGTGAAAGAGTCAAGTATACTGAATCTATAAGCAAGATACAAAATTTGGATTTTGCCAGTATACAGGTGCAATATGCCTACATTGATGAATTAAGCCAGGAGGAAAATTGTCAGGCAGTCCAAAAAACCTTTGAAGAGAATATCATTAATCTTGAATTTGCAAGAGAGAGAATAGAGAGTTTTGATAAGAATGCTAAAATAAATAAAGGGGAATTTGATTTATTGAAAAGGGAGTATATTCTGGCTCAATTGAGATATTGGCTTTTAGCAAGAAGAACAAAAAATTTATGTGGGCAGGATATTGTTTCTGTCTTATATTTCTTTTCTGATGATAAAATATGTCCTGATTGCAATAGCCAATCCTTTGTATTGACATATCTTAAAAAAAGATTCAAAGAAAGATTATTAATTTTTTCTTTTGATGAATCTTTTGAAGAAGAACCAATGGTATCTTTGTTAAAACATGTTTATAATACGACATCATACCCTGCGCTGGTTATTGAAGGAAAAAGATATGGTGGATTTAGAGATAAAAAAGAATTATTGAGTATAATCTGCGGTTACTATTACGAAGAAATAGAAGACTGTGTTTCTTATAAAAATGAAACAATTAAAGAATAAGATTATTTTTTTAATAATTATCTTATTCACTCTAACAAAACTATTTTTTTTGAGTAAGAACATCTGGTGGGATTCTGCTGTTTATATTGGTATGGGCAAATACATTTATTCTTTTGGTAATGCTGGTTTGTGGGAAGCCTCTAGACCCTTGGTGTGGCCTTTGATCCTTGGTTCAGTATGGAAATTAAATCTGGACGTTATATTTTACTCTAAACTAATTGAATTACTATTTAGTGTAGGATGTATTTATCTTACTTATTTGATTGGGAAAAAGGTATTTAATGAGATGGTTGCTTTGTCGTCATCTTTTTTTGTTGCTTTCTCTTCTATATTTTTTAATTACACCACTGTTGCTTTAACAGGAATTCCTTCTTTATTTTTCGGTCTATCCGCTGTTTATTATTTTATTAAAAGAAACTATTTTTTTGCAGGCATACTTAGCAGCTTAGCTTTTATGACAAGATTTTTACAGCTAGGAATCTTTTTAGTCCTTTTTTTATTTTTATTGTTTAAACCTAATAAGAAGAATTTTATAAACCTGTTTTATTTTATTCTTGGATTTGTTTTGATTTCTTTTCCTTATCTTGTTTTTAATCATTTTAAATATGGTGATTTCTTTTATCCTTTCTTTCTTCAAACCTTCCTGACAAAGTATACTGGTTGGATGTATCATCAGCCCATTTGGTTTTATTTTTTTGCTTTGTTAAAAGAAAATTTTTTATTTGTTTTCACGATTCTTGGATTGTTTTTGATAATTAAAAAGAAAAATTATGAAAGTAATATTATTCTCTCTACTGTATTTTTATTTTTCATATTTTTTACCTTAACCAAACATAAAGAAATTAGATTTATTATAATATTTCTTCCGTATTTATCTTTAATTGCAGCATATGGATTTTATTATTTATTAGAAAAGATTAAAAACAAAAATGTCAAGTCCATTATCTTTATCATTTTTTTATTAGGATTTTTTATACAATCTTTGCCTCAATTTAAGGTTGAGGAAAAGATTGAATATTCCTTTTTTTATGATTATATTGATAAAGAATCTTTTAAAAATATTTGGATTACTAATCCAATTTATATTGTCAATTCTAACCAAAAAGCAAGATTAGTATATTATCCTAGTTTTGATTCAGCAAGAATAAAAGAATTAAGGGAAAAAATGAATAATGCTGATATGGTCTTTATAAATACCTGTGACATACCCTGTCCACCACAGGATAGGGCCTGTTTTGATATGAAACCACCATTTATTGAAGAATTGAAACAGAGATTTAAAGTGCTTGGTCATGAAAAAATCTGGGATTGTGAAAAAATCATACTAAAAGACTAATCACTTCTTATTTAGAAAATCTCCTATTGTGAATACCTCTGTTTTTGATTTTTCTGTTTTTTTATGTTGTTCTTCATATTGTTCAACTAGATTTATTTTTAAAAATTTTTCAATTTTTCTTGCTAGTACCATGCCTGGCTCAAAATGACCTGTTTCTATTTTATGAATCAGAGATTCTTTTTCATTTATTTTTTTTGCAAATTCTTCTTGTTTTAATCCTAGCTCTTCTCTCCTTTTCTTTATTTTTTCAGCATAATTTGGAACAATTATTTGTATAAGCTCCTTATCTGGAAAAGTTGTCACTCTATATTCTTTTCTTTGTTTTTTTTCAGTTTCTGTTTTAACCTCGCTTATAATTTCCCCATATTTAGAACATTCTTTGCACACATTTAATTCAGATTCCTCTATTAATGTTTTGAACAGAGTATTTTCAGAGCCGCACATTTCGCAATTCATTTTATCAATCATGTTTGATTATATCAATTATAATCTTTCTACTACTTCTTGGTCCATCAAATTCACAGAAAAAAATGTCCTGCCATGTTCCAAGTGTTAATTTGTTGTCTTTTATGGGTATTGCTTTCGAAACTCCAATTATTGATGATTTTATATGGGCTGCCGCATTGTTATCTACGCCATCATGCAGATATTTATCATGTTCTGGAACC
>CAZOXR010000073.1:0-4741 GCA_964583885.1 uncultured Methanosarcinales archaeon
TTCCTGCAATCAAAGCAAATGCAATCTATGAAGGAAAATACCTGTTAGGAACATCTTTAGCAAGGCCATTAATCGCAAAAAAACAGATAGAGATAGCAAAAAAAGAGAATGCACAGTCTGTTTCACATGGCGCAACAGGAAAAGGAAATGATCAGGTAAGGTTTGAATTAACTTATTATGTTTTAGAGCCAAAAATAAAGATAATTGCACCATGGAAAGATCCGGAATTCCTTGCAAAATTCAAAGGAAGATCTGACCTTATTGATTATGCAAAAGAAAACAACATCCCAATTGACCAAACAAAGAAAAAGCCATACAGCTCAGACCCTAACTTAATGCATATAAGCTATGAAGCAGGAGTCCTTGAAGATCCTAAATTCAATCCAGATGAAGACATGTTCCAGATGACTGTCTCGCCAAAAAAAGCGCCTGACAAAGAAACAAAGATTGAGATTGAATTTGTAAAAGGAATTCCTGTAAAAGTTACAAATCTTGATGATGGCACTGTTAAAACAAAACCACTGGAACTGTTTCAGTATCTAAATGAAATTGGCGGAAAAAATGCAATTGGAAGAATTGATATGGTTGAAAACAGGTTTGTAGGTATGAAGTCAAGAGGTGTATATGAAACACCTGCTGGAACAATACTGCATAAAGCACACCGTGATATGGAAGGCATTACAATGGACAGGGAAGTTATGCATCTGCGTGACAGCTTAATCCCAAAATACGCAGAATTAGTTTATTATGGGTTCTGGTATTCTCCAGAGATGGAATTCCTGCAGGCAGCATTTGATAAAAGCCAGGAGCATGTTACTGGAAATGTTTACTTAACATTATATAAAGGAAATGTTATAGTAACTGGGCGTGAATCAAAACACTCTTTATATGACGAGGCATTGTCAAGCATGGATGAAGAAGGCGGCTATGACCAGGAAGATGCAAAAGGCTTCATAAAACTAAATGCATTGAGACTGAAGATGGGTGCGTTGAGAAATAAAAAAAATTAAGTTCTTGAAAATGAAACTCTGGAAAAAAGATTATCATCTAAACAAAGAAATTGAGAAATTTACAGTTGGAAATGATTATTTATTAGACCAGAAACTAATAAAATATGATGTTATTGGCAGCATAGCTCATACATTAATGCTGAAAAAAATAAAGATTCTAAATGACAACGAATTCAAAAAAATAAAAAAATTATTGATAGAAATTTTAAAAATTAATAAAAAAAATAAGTTCAAAATCAACATGGAGGATGAGGATGTTCATACTGCTGTTGAAAATTACTTAACAAAAAAGCTTGGCAGTATTGGAAAAAAGATTCATACAGCACGCTCAAGAAATGATCAGGTTTTGGTTGATACAAGGCTTTACACAAAAGAGAAACTATTGGAGATAAAAGAATCAATTATTCAGCTAATACAGGTACTGCTCAAAATTGCAGAGGAAAATAAAGACCTTGTTTTTCCAGGTTATACTCATACGCAAAAAGCCATGCCATCTTCTATTGGGTTGTGGCTGGGAGCATTTGCTGAATCTTTACTTGATGATACCAATCAATTAAATGCCGTATACCAGTTAAATGACCAATGCCCTCTGGGAAGTGTTGCTGGTTATGGCATTTCATTGCCAATTGACAGGCAGTATGTGGCAGAGCTTTTAGGTTTTAAAAAAGTCCAGAACAATGTTTTGTATGTGCAGAACAGCAGGGGAAAAATAGAACTAGCTGTTTTGTCTGCATTAAATCAAATACAGCTTACACTAAATAAGTTAGCTACTGACCTAATCTGGTTTAGCACAACCCAATTCGGCTATTTTGAGCTGCCAAAAGAATTCTGCACAGGCTCTTCAATCATGCCGCAAAAAAAGAATCCAGATGTGCTTGAATTAGTTCGTGCAAAAAGCGCATTGATGGATGGCTATGTGATTCAGCTAAACAATATAATAAAAAACCTTATATCTGGCTATCATCGTGATTTTCAGTTAACAAAAGAACCTTTGCTTAAAGGGCTTGAACTAACTAAAAGCACTTTGTCTATAATGGTTCTGGTGCTCGAAAAACTCAAAATCAATAAACAAAAATGTTTAGATGCCTGCACGCCAGAGATATTTGCCACTGATAAAGCTTTAGAGCTGGTGAAGAAAGGAACTCCTTTTAGGGATGCTTATAAGGAAATTAGCTTAAATCTTGATAAACTAGAAAAGATTGATCCAGTAAAGGATATAATGGAAAAAAAGCATATTGGAGCAACAGGAAACTTAGGCTTAAATGAACTAAAGAAGAAACTTTTGTCAGAAAAGACTACTTCTTATAAAGAAAAAATGAATTTTGAATCAAAAATTAAAAATCTTCTATCAAGATGAATCTTAAAATCGAAAAAAATGGAATTTGCACAGTAAAAGGCTTTAGAATAGTTGGCAAATCAGCAGGGATAAAAAAGTCAGGAAAGAAAGATTTGGCACTCATTTATTCTGAGGACTTATGCAATGCAGCGGCTGTTTATACTAAGAATAATGTTAAAGGCGCTCCTGTCTATGTAACAAAAGATCACCTTAAAGATGGAAAAGCGCAGGCAATTGTTATCAACAGCGGAATATCAAATGTCTGCACTGGAAAAAAGGGAATAGAAGATGCCTATCTGGTGGCAGAGTTAGCTGCAAAAGAGCTATCAATAAAAAAAGAAGATGTTCTTGTTGCTTCTACAGGAGTTATTGGAGCTTATCTTCCAATGGACAAGATAAAAAACGGAATAAAAAATATAAAAAAAGAATTGAATGAAACTTCTGATGATGCTGCAGAGGCAATTTTAACAACAGATAAAGCAAAAAAACAGGTTGCAGTTAAGATTGGCAATGTGACAATTGGAGCAATTGCAAAAGGCTCTGGTATGATCCATCCAAATATGGCTACAATGCTCGCATTTATTGCAACTGACGCTGAAATTGGCTCAGAAAAACTAAAAGAAATGTTGTCAAATTCAGTTAGTAAGTCATTTAATATGATCAGTGTTGACACGGATACAAGCACAAGCGATATGGTTATCTTGATGGCTAATGGTTCAGCAGGAGAAGTTGACGAGAAAGAATTTCAAAAAGCCCTTGATTTTGTCTGCGTAGAATTAGCAAAAAAAATCGCAAAAGATGGTGAAGGAGCTACAAAACTGATTGAAGTGCATGTTAAAAATGCTAAAACTGGGGATGATGCAAAAAAAATCGCAAAGTCCATTATATGTTCTAACCTGGTCAAAAGCGCAATTTTCGGCAATGACCCTAACTGGGGCAGAATAATGTGTGCTATTGGCTATAGTGGAGCAGAGATAGAAGAAAGCAAAATAGATATCTCTTTTGGAGATGAAAAGATTGCTGAGAATGGGACAGAAAAGAATTTTGATAATAAAAAAATTAAAGGTTTAATGAGCAAAGATGAGCTTAAAATAACAATTAATTTAAATAATGGAAATCATAGTGCAACAGCATATGGTTGTGACTTAACATATGATTATGTAAAGATAAATGCTGATTACCACACATAAAAATGAAACAACTAAAAGGAAAAACAAATGTTCTGATCGAAGCATTGCCTTACATAAAGAACTATCATGGCAAGGTTGTTGTGATAAAGTACGGCGGAAATGCAATGAGAAAGCATCTTAAGAAATCAGTGATGACTGATATTATCTTATTGAAGCATGTAGGCATGAAACCAGTTATCGTCCATGGCGGCGGCAAGGAAATAAACAAAGAGATGGAAAAGAAAAAGATAAAGCCAAGGTTTGTTAATGGCCTAAGGGTTACTGACAAAGCAACTGTTAAGATTATAGAGGATGTATTCAATAATATCAATAATGATATCTATAAGCTTATCAAAAAATGCGGCGGAAAGCCGATATCATTATCTGGCAAAGACCACAGCATAATACATGTCAAGCAAAAAAACCCTAAACTCGGTTTTGTGGGTAAAATAAGAAAGATGGATATTGAAATATTGATGAGTCTCATAAACCAGAATTACATACCCATAATATCTCCAATAGGTGCGGACAAAGAAAACAATACCTATAATATCAATGCAGACAGCGCAGCTTCTGCATTAGCCAGCGCATTACAGGCAGAGAAACTGACAATCCTAACTGATGTTACAGGTGTTTACGAGAATAAAAAATTAATATCTCAGCTTAGCATAAGGGGCGCCAAGAAAAAGATAAGAAGAAAGATCATAACAAAGGGAATGATACCTAAGGTAGAGGCATGCATTGATGCAGTTAAGCAGGGATGCCCTAAAGCGCATTTAATAGACGGAACAATCAAGCACGGGCTTCTTCTGGAGATATTCACTGACGAGGGCGTTGGCACAGAGATAGTTAAGAAGAAGATATAAAAATGAATTCTGAAAAAATCATTGAGCTTGAAAAAGAAAACATAATGCAGACCTATGGCAGGTTTGCTCTTGTTATTGACAAAGGCAAAGGATGCTGTCTTTTTGATAAAGAAGGAAATAAATATCTTGATTTGATTGGCGCATTAGCAACCGCTTCAATTGGCTATGGAAATGAAGCGTTTGCCAAAACATTATCTGGCCAGGCTAAAAAATTGATAAATGTCACAAACCTTTTCTATACAGAACCTCAGGTTGTTCTTGCTGAAAAACTTGCAAAACTATCTGGACTGAATAAATCCTTTTTTTCTAATTCAGGCTCAGAGGCAAATGAAGTTGCTATAAAATTAGCAAGAAAGTTTA
>CAZOXR010000074.1:0-4738 GCA_964583885.1 uncultured Methanosarcinales archaeon
TAATTCCGCAAGAAGGATGTTCAAACATGCTTAAAATAAAGGCAAATCAGCTTGGAGATTATGACTATGACAAGTATGGCTGTGATGTTATAGCCCAGATAAAGCATGGCACAAATCTTCTGCATGTTACTTCTGATTCTGCAAACAAGAAAACATGCGATGATAGGGTGGGTTGTGGCTTTGATGGGCTAAAATTAATGAAATTTGCATTATTAGGGTATGGCCTTGGGTCAGAGCAAGTCACAGCAGAAGCAATGGAAGACCATTACAGGGGCATACCAATCTATACTGCAATGAAAAATGGATGTGAGCAATATTTCAGAGGACGCACAGATGATGATGGTTATGACATATGTACAGGAACAAAAGGAGGAAAATCTGATGTAAGGGCTTATGGTGCTGCTTATGTCAACAAAGTATTTGATGTTTATAGAGCAGCATGCAGGGGCATTGGAGGAAATGAAGCTTATGAAAAAGAAGAAACTGTTACCTAAAATAGCATTTTTGTTTTTGTTGCTTATTGTTGGATGCAGAGGCAGCGATGGCCCATTAACCAGTGCAGATATTTATACAGGAACCGATGGATTGACCATGGAATTTCTTGAGAATACTCCTCCTGATGAGGTTTTTGAGGATATAATAGTGCCTTTAGGCATAACCATAAGGAATGATGGTGCTTATGATATTGTAGATGGCCTGATTACTTTTTCTGTTGAAAAGGATTATATGGAATTGAAGAAGAAGAGCAGTTTCGGAATTCAGAGAATTAGCTGGGAAGGAGACAGGCCACAAATAAGAATTAGTCTTGACGGCAAAACAATAGAAAGAGCAGAAGGAGAGCACGAGATAATAACATTAAGTGCAGACGCAAAGGAATTGGAGGAATTAAGCCAGATACATGAATCCACTATATTGGCTACTGCCTGTTATGGTTATGAAACATCATTAGTTGCGAATGTTTGTATTGATACAGATATATATAATATAAAAAGTATTGTAAAATCATGCGAAGTTAGGGACCAAAGCTTCAACAGCCAGGGAGCTCCTGTTGTTATTTCAAATATCAACACAGAGATGATGCCTATGGAAAGTGGTGAGTCAAAAAAGGTAATGTTAAGACCGCAGTTTTTGATTTATATAGAGAATAAAGGCGGTGGCCTGGTTATTAAGAAAGAGGATACGATTATAAGTGATGCTTGCTCAGAAAAAGCACTAGATCACAGCAAATGGAATGTTGTTTCAATAAATGTTTATTTAGGCGGCAACGAAGGTAAACAGCTTGATTGTGATGTGACAGAGGACAGCGAAGGAGAAACAGGCCTTATCAAGCTAAGAGACAACATTGGTGTTGCAAGGTGCATATTAGAAGATGGTATTGATGAAAGCGAAGGAACTTATGTAGCTCCATTAAGGGTTGAATTGGAATATGGGTATACAGATACAATATCAAAGAGCATTACAATCAAAAAGCCATCAAAATATTGACCATATAGAAAAGTTTTAGAAATGATATTTCTAAACCGTTTCGATTTTTCAAATCGAAAAGTTTAAATAGAAATTACAAGATATTAATATTCATTAGTGGTTAAAAATGAAAAAGGTCGCATTAATGCTAGTTGTTGTTATTGTAATATTTCTTAGTGGTTGTGGTGGATATCCTGGTGGTGTTGAAGCTCCAAGGGAAACAAACTACAGGACAGGCAGCCAAGGCCTAGAGTTGATTTTTCATGCTGATACTCCAACAAGGCTTTATGAGAATGATGAGGCTAGATTCTTCGTAGAAATAAGAAATAAGGGCGCTTTTCCACAGTATGATGAAATTGGAACGTTAGGTGGTAGGATATGGATAGGGGGGCATGACGAGAGTGTTCTTGAATTAATTCCTCAGGGTGGCAATAATGAATTAGATTTTGATGCTTTAGAAGGTAAAAGTGAGGTAAACCTGGAAGGGGGTTATAGTGCTGTTATAATTGAAGGCAGAACCTTTAACCTGCCAGAAGGAACCCCTTTTTATAGAACGCCCATCATTGTTACAACTACATATAATTATAAAACAATAGCTACTGCTACTGTTTGTATTGATCCTAATCCAAGAAGCCCAAATGTTAGGGAAAAGGTATGCAGGGTAAGTGAGTATGGCAGTGTATCTATGTCAGGAAGCCAAGGTGCGCCTGTTGCTGTAACAAGTATAGAAGAAGATGTAACTGCAACAAGCTTATTATTCAAGATTTATGTGCAGAATGTTGGTGATGGTTTAATAATTGAGGAGAATGATGTTACAGAGGATCCTAATAAGGGTTATGACTGGGATAGTTTAGATAGGGTGTATATAGGGGATGTAAAGGTAGGTAATATGGATATGGACAGCTGCAGGCCAGGTATTAAAGAATATGTACAACTTATAGATGGAAGAGGTTATATCTTCTGTAAACTATCCTCTAGCAGTGTGAGTGGTGTTTATAAGGCGCCATTAAATATCCAATTAGAGTATGGTTATTCAAATTCAATACAAAGAGATATTGAGATATTTAGAGAATTAAATTATTAAAATCTGAGGCAGCGGAAAAATGAATTTTTCCGGGTCTCAAAACAAGTTTTGAGGTGCTAAGAAATCAAAGATTTCTTGCACACAAAATCAAATGATTTTGAGGTGGAAAAAAATGAATAAAAAATATTTGTTTATGATTTTAGCAGTTGTTATTTTTGTTATAGGTTGCGAGGGAGAGCAAATAGTTGTGGATGTTGGTGAATCGCCGTATATTGGCGGGAATAAGGGTTTAGTTGCAGAGTTCCTGCAGATGGGAATATACAATGAAGAAAGCAATATGGAAGAGATTTTTGAGAGTGAGACTTTTCCTATTGAGGTTGTTTTAAAGAATAAGGGCGAAGAGGATGTTATTGAAGAAAAGGTAATAGTTACTTTGATGGGTATAAATTTAGATGATTTTGAGAATGTAGATGCTGAATTAACAAATGAGGAGATAGTAATTGAGAAGGTGTCTGATCTTAATGAGGAAGGCGGTGAAATAACAATTGACTTTACTTCTGCCGTTGATGATGCGAACTACACTATCCCTTTAACAGGAAGCAGCTATGATGTGAGTGTTTTTGCAAGGGTTGTTTATGAGTATACAACACACGCAGCTGTTCCAAAGGTCTGCTATAAAAGGGATTTTAGTGATAAAACAGTTTGTACTGTAGATGAAATAAAAGATGTTTATTCGTCTGGAGCTCCAATACAAGTAATTAGTGCAGAAGAGAAGAAAGCAGGAACTGCAAAGATTGGCATTGAGTTTAAGATTGAGAATGTTGGCAGTGGTGAGGTTGCTATGCCAGGGGGAGAGTTTGACGCCAGGTATGATATGTTAAGCTTCAGTGTTTCTGACCCAGAGTTATGGGAATGTAAAGCAGGCGGCAGAGTGAATGAAGCAAGGCTTGACAAGGACGGAAAAGCGACGATAATATGCAGAATAAAAACTGCAATAACCGAAGAAGTGCCCTTTACAAAACAGTTAGACTTGACATTAAATTATGACTACAGGGAGATCATACACAAACAGGTTAGAGTAAAGAAACAATAATTATTTTTTTTATTTTCCGTGTAGAGTGAATTGGCTTAGTAATGCTTCTAATTGGATGAATTCATCAGAGCCTTCTGTAAGCCTGAATTCTATTTCTCCGCATTTTTCCATCAGAAGCATCTTTGCTTTGTTTTCTATTTCTAAGTTAAGTATTTCTTTTTGTATCTGCTTTATTATGTCTATTCCTGACAGACCATGATTAAGCATTGTGTCTAGTAATTTTTTCCTTGCATCAATGAATTTGTTTTTTACTGCTAATTCTAAAATTTCCTTAATTTCCTTTGGCTTTGCCTGCGATGCCAATGAGTAAATTAATTCTTCTGTTATGTTGCTGCTTATTGCTGCAGAGCTTTGCAGTATATTTTCCATTTTTCTGCAGTCGCCTTCTGCAATATCAAATATTGCTTGTTTTGCTTTTTCATCGATCTTTAGTTTTTCTTCTTTTGCTATATTATCTATGATTGTTACTATATCTTGTTTTTCTAAAGGTTTGAAGCGGAATAAAGCGCATCTTGACTGGATTGGGTCAATTATCTTTGAACTGTAGTTGCAGCTTAGTATGAATCTTGTTGTTTGCGTATAGTTTTCCATTGTTCTTCTCAAAGCCTGCTGGGCTTCTTTTGTCAAAGCATCGCATTCATCTAAGTAAATGATTTTGAAAGGAACATTGCCAATAGCTCTTGTTCTTGCAAAGTCTTTTACTTTGTTTCTGATTATGTCAATTCCTCTTTCGTCTGACGCGTTAAGTTCTAAGAAGTTCTGATGCCATTCTGTTTTGAACAGTTTTTTTGCAATGACTAAGGATAAGGTTGTTTTTCCTGTTCCTGCCGGGCCTGAGAAGAGCAGATGAGGCATGTTTTTCTGCTCAACAAATGACTTGACACGTTTTACTATTTCAGTTTGGCCTTTTATATCTGAGAAAAATTTTGCTCTATATTTTTCAATGAGTGGAAGGGTCATTTTAAAATACCTTTACCAGCTAGGACAAATCCTGCTAAAAGAGCTTCTAATTGGATAAATTCATCGCTTCCTTCAGAAATCCTGAATTCTGCTTCACCACATTTAGCGATTAGTTCAAGTTGTGCTCGGCCGCTGATTTTTAAGTTTAGAATTTCTTTTTGAATCTGTTTGATTATATCTAGCCCTGAAAGGCCATG
>CAZOXR010000075.1:0-4623 GCA_964583885.1 uncultured Methanosarcinales archaeon
TATAAAAGTTCTTATAATAAAATTTATAAACAAACGACATCATAGATATTAGAATGAAGCTTTTTCATGAGATTGAAGATTGCATAGTTGGTCTAATTGTGGGATTGTTAATGGTTGGTTTGTCAGGATATTTCATAATCCTTCCTGATATGCCTGTTCTTTGGGGCTTATTGTTCGCAATATCAGCATTAGTGACTATTTTTGATGTAACATTTACAATATTTGATTTAGGAGAAAAGGTATTGCCTTTAATTTTTTTATTGCTTAATAATGCAATAGATATTATCATCGAGATTGTATTAGCAGCCAAATATTTTGGTTTTTCACTGAATAACATTCCTTTGTTAGGGGCAGCAGCATATTACCTCTCACAGCCACAATACCTCTTTTGGTCAGGCGCATTCTTTATAGCAAGCTCTCTATTCTGGATCATAGCTACACCAATAATCTGGAAAGAGCCACACTCAAAAGGATTATTATTGGGAAAAGATGAAAAGAAAACACCATAGAAAGCCATCTTCTCATCTGAAAATAGCTAAAGAAAGAATCACCACTCTTTTTAAAGAAGCAAGTTTAATGTTTAAGAAAGACCCTAAGCTTTCAAACAGATATGTTCACTTAGCAAGAAAAATAGCTATGAAATACAAGGTTAAGATTCCCTCTAGACTAAAGAAAAGATTCTGCAGCCATTGCCATGTTTATTTAGTTCCTTCAAAAAACTGTAGAGTTCGTTTGACAAAACATAAAGTTGTTTATTATTGCATTAATTGCAGGAAATATATGAGATTTCCTTATAATAAGAAGCAAACTAAACAACCAACCTAATCTTCTCACCATCACTCCTAGCTTTCATCAATCTCTTTCCAATGTTATTGTTCTTCTTTATATTAATAATACCAGAACTTCCTGCTTTTGCAGTCATAAAATAAGCACTTCCAATATAAATATCAACATCCTTGTTCTGCATCTTAATGCCTATATCAAAAGCAATATTCTTTTTCTTGATATTCATGTCATACTGTATCTCTCTGTTCTTTTCTTCTTTCTCAAGCTCCTGAACATCAATGCCTATGCCTAATCTTTTCTCTATTTCATTGATATGCTGGCCCTGCTTTCCTATTATCCTTGCTATATCCCTGTCAGGAACCCTAACAATGCATTTATTGTCAGAAACAACTTCTACCTTGACATTATCAGAATACTTTGAAATCTCTCTTTTTATTGTTTCAGAAGCTAATCTATGGGCTCCTCCTTTTTCACCAGTCTCTTGCACAGGAATAACAACTGTTTGCTCGCCATAGCTATAGATTTCATACTCTAATTTATTATTCTCAAAATCATTTACAACAACAACAGGCCTTGCTAAATCAGCTTCTGTCATTCCTGATGGAACTTTTACAGTCATCTTCAGGCCCAAAACCTTTTCAATATAGCCATTCTTGATAAAGACAACAGTATCAATAACCTGCGGAATAACACCCATCTCAACTCTACCAATAAATCTTTGTATAGCATCAATTGGATTTGTAGCATGCACTACTCCAACCATCCCAACTCCAGCTAATCTTAAATCTGCAAACAGCTTGAAATCAGAGGTATTCCTCATTTCATCAAAGATAGTGTAATCCGGTCTTGACAACAACAGAATATCATGTATTTCTTGGGCATCACCATGGCTTATCGCATATTGTGTTATATTTTCTGGCAAAACTAAATCACGTGGAGCTTCAACTGTCTTTACAATCTTTTCTTTAGAAGCAAAAAACTCAGATAATGCCTGTGAAAAAGTAGTTTTTCCCATTCCAGGGCTTCCAGCTACTAATACACCTTCTGCTTGCTCTCCAATTCTTTCCATTAACTTATCGCTTAGCTTATAATCCTCTAAGCCAAGCTTTCTTACAGGCCTTACTGCAGTTATTTCCCAACCATCAGCAAAAGGCGGCTTTGTAATGACAATCCTGTATCTGCCTAACTGCACTATTGTGCTTCCAGGCCTTTCTATCTCAATAAAACTATCCTTTCTTAGTTTTGCCTCTTCAATTATCTCTCTTGAAATATTTTGAATCTCTTCTTCTTTCAGAATATTCTTTCTTAATTCAACAAAATCCCACTTGCCAGGAAAACCTTTCTTAGCATAAGGCTGCACATTCTGCCTTAGATGAACACTCATTGTTGTATTGTCAAAAAAACCATCCAGTTTTAATTTCCTTGCCTTAATATCTGGCTCGATATACATTACCTTCATTCCTTTTGCTTCTGCAACTTTAGCCTGAACCTTATCAGCAGTAAGTAAGGTAGCATCATCCTCAAAAGCTAACTGCCTTATCATAGAATCAATCTCACCTAAAGAAGCATATCTTATTTCACTAGCTTTAGGCCTCATGCCTTTGAAATTTAATTCAACCTTAAGATCCTTAAGCCGGTTTATCTCGTCTAAACCTAAAAAACCAATTGCTTTGTTTAAGTTAGCCTGATGCTCTAGCTCAGCTAAAACAGCCTCATGAATAATTATCTCTTTTACTTTCAGCTCTTTCTTGCTTATTTTCTCAGAAACCAGCCCTTCTATTATGACAGAGGTATCTGGTACTATTTTTTCTATTTGTTTTGCCATTTTATTAATACTAATTATTTCCTATTTATATAACTTTAGCTAACTATCCCCATCAACCAGCCTTCTATCCTGTTTATAACCATCCTTATTCTCTGTGTGAATGTAATATTAACTACATCAATATAAAATTCTTTTTCTTCTTTATATTCCTTGTTATTATCATCTTTATAACTAATCACCATCTCAACCTTATTTTGCTTGCTGCTTAACGCATTTCCCTGCAAATGAAGCTCAAACTTCCTGTCTTCATGCAATTCACTAAGCTCCCATTCTTTTACAAGGCCTGCATGATCTAAAACAACCCCTATTTTCTTTGGATTAAACTCCGATTTCTTATCCAATACAAATGAAATTATATACACCTCATCAAAAGATATATCTTCTGGATATTCTAGCTCAGTAATCTCTATCTTCGGCACATCCTTTAGTGTGTATTCAACATAAACTGCCTTGGATATATCTTTATTTTTTGCTGTTATCATTGCTTCTTTTTTGCCAATATTTGTATCTTTTATTAAAAAATCCAATTTATTTTCTTGTGATATCCCTAACTCAATAATCTTGCAATCATTCTCTAAACATACATTTAAATTCTCTAAAAGGACATTTCCCTTGTTCTTTATATCACAATTAATAATTGCTTTCTCATATTCATAGAACTCATCTTTGTCAATACTGCAATTAAGCTCTATATTCCTTGAATATGTTTTTTCCTGCTCTTCCTGTTTTTGCTCTAATATCTCTGTAATCTCTGTTAAACTAAATAAAGGACCATCATTGTTTGAATCAAACTTTGCTTCCTTGCTAATATTATTTAATGAAATAACTGCCATAGGCAGCGTATACTTGTATCTTTTATCCAACTCCCTGGTTAATTTTATTATCCAGTAAACATTTTTTTCTTCATTTGGCTTTAATAAGATATTCTTTGTTTTTTCATTCATTATCTCTACTTCCTCTGACTTTGCCAGTTGCAGTTCTGTATCTACATAATAATCCCCTAAATTTTCTACTGTTACTTCAACTAGATTATAAGATCCAAATCCAATATTCTTTTTTTCAACATCTATACCAAAAGAAATCTTTGGCTCTTCTTTTCCGGTTTTTTCATTAAGCTCTGTTTTTATATCTAATTTATCTGTTTCTACAACTACACCATGCCCCAACCACTGGTATTGTGCTGAAGATTCATTAGCATCCATACCTTCTTTTAGTTTTATATGTGTTGGGTTAATAAAGCCAAACTCACCAAAAGTAACATCAAAAGCTACCCACCCATATCCTGGAAAATAAACCTCTGCCCAGCCATGAGGTCCCCAATCATCACTTGCTTCAGGAGAATTGCTGTAAACAACACCAGCAACAAATTTAGCAGGAATTCCTAAAGCCCTGTTTAAAGCAATAAACAGATTAGTTATCTCATCACAAACACCTTCTTTTGTGTCTAAAACCCACGATGCTTTCTGTGAAACACTTGCAGTTAATGTGCTTAAATCATAATCTACATTTGTTTTAACATAATCAGCCAGCTTATGTGTGACAATAAACAAGTCATCCTCTCCTTCTGCCAGCTCAGAAGCCAGTTTAATTATTCTGCTGTTATCAGAATCAATTGTTTCTGATGGTTCTGCATATATTTTAAGCTCAGATGGAACATCAATTGGAAACTTAATCTTGCTTTTTATTTTTTTATAATCATTATTTGTTTTTATTCTTGAATTAAGGCTGAATCCCAATTTTTCTTCACTTGGCTCATCCCATCTGAATTGTACACTATTAGTTGATACATCTGATCTTGGTGTTGTTTCTAAACTTAAAATTTCCTGGTTAAATGATTCCTGCGGCAAAAATGACAGGTTTGCAATCAGGTATTTTAATGCATAATCAGATGTTAAATGATTAATATCTATCTCAGAAGATATTGTTAGATCAAGGATTAGATTACTGCTCTCATAAACCCAGTTTGCTGATACACAAGGCACCACAAGTAGCAATAATATAAAAAAAATACC
>CAZOXR010000076.1:0-4609 GCA_964583885.1 uncultured Methanosarcinales archaeon
AGCCGTTTAAGATTATGCTTGTAGGATTGTTTGGAAGCGGAAAGACAACAACTGCAGGCAAGCTGGCGAGGTTTTTTACAAAGAGAGGGTATAAAGCTGCATTAGTCGGCTTGGATGTGCACAGGCCTGCTGCTATGGAGCAGATTGAGCAGGTTGCTATGCAAGCTAAAGTTCCTGTTTATCTTGATAAGGAAGAAAAAGACCCATTAACAATATGGGGATATTACAGGGATAAGTTTGCACAATATGATATTCTTATAATAGATACTGCCGGAAGAGATGCATTGTCTGACGACTTAATCAAGGAAATTGAGACGCTGAACAAGAAAATAGAGCCTGATGAGAACTTATTAGTAATATCTGCTGATATAGGGCAGGCAGCCCAGAAGCAGGCTGAGCAGTTCCATAAAAGCTGCGGCATTACAGGAGTTGTTGCGACAAAGATGGACGGAACTGCGAAAGCAGGCGGGGCTTTATCAGCTTGCGCTGTTACAAAGGCTCCGATAAAGTTTATCGGAGTTGGGGAAAAGACAGAGGATATTGAGCAGTTTAATCCGGAAGGCTTTGTAGGAAGGTTGCTGGGGATGGGAGATATAGAGGCTCTGCTGGAAAAGGCAAAAGGCGCTATCAAGGAAGAGGATGCAGAAGACCTTGGAAAAAGATTTTTGAAAGGGGAGTTCAGCTTAATTGATTTGTATGAGCAGATGGCAGCAATGAAAAAAATGGGCTCTTTGTCAAAGATTGTAGAGATGGTGCCTGGATTTTCCCAATTAAAACTGCCTAAAGATATGCTTGATGTTCAGGAGAAGAAACTGGAGAAGTGGAGATTTGCAATGAATTCGTTTACTAAAGAAGAATTAGAGAATCCGGAGTCAGTTGACAGGAGCAGGATTGAAAGGGTAAGCAGTGGCTCTGGCGTTTCTGTCAAGGATATACGAGAGCTGTTAAAGCAGTACAAGCAGAGCAAGAAGATGGTCAAGATGATGAAAGGCAAAGGGGATATGGATAAGCTGATGAAAAAGTTTGGCGGTAAATTGCCTAAAGGGATGTGAATTCTTGGAGATATTTTGAGTAATAAATAAAACTGATAGAAAAAACTATTCCAGAAGTTTAGGATTCATATGCTCATGGAACCATTCTGCTCTTTCTCTTTCGCTTAATAGGTCGTCAAAGCCAAAGGTTGCGCCTTCTTCGTGAATCTTTATTTTTTTGTTAAAGCCTTGTTTTAATGCATAAAAGCAGGCAATCTTGAATTCAGGGCTGTTTATCAGAATAATCTGCTTTTCATCATAATGAAGCTGGACTTTTTTTTCATTTTTTTTGCAGCTTAAAAAGACATTTCTTGTACCGAGCTCAGGATCATAATAGGTTATGTGAAGCTGCTTTTTTCCTTTATCTACTTCTTTCATAAAGCCGTTAGAGTCAGTGACGTCCATGACATTAAATTTAGCAACACCGACAGCCTTGAGCCTTATTATCTTGGATGCAACATTATCAAAAACTTCCCTTATGCTTTTTTCTTTCAATAAGAACCTTGTTTCTATTCCTTCTACGCCTACTTTGACTTTTACGCTGAGGCCTTTGTATTTTTTATTAAAAGAAGCAATGAATTTTTTGTATTTCGGGATGTATTTGTCCATATCGCTCTGCCACTTGCCCTGGTAACGGTCAACCCAGTATGCAACCCTTGCAAACTGGGTGATGTCTTTATTAAAATGAGCTATATCCCCTGTGTTGTATGCACCTAAGACGTCGTTTGACATTAAATGATTCTTAAATTACTTTTATATTTAAACTTTGTGAAAAAAATAAGGAAAAATTCCAATAATAAAAAACCAATAAAAAATTATCAATAAAAAATAAAAATAATCAAAATAAAAAGATGCTCCACGCAAATTTTCCTTTGGAAAATTTGCCTATGGGCATGCGCATTTTTCGTAGAAAAATGTGCCTTGACAAAATTATTATTATATTTTTTATTTATATAATGGTGATTTTAAAAATTAAATTGAAGAATTAATAAAAACTTATAAAAAAGAAAGAAAAATACAATTCAAATATGAAACTAATATCTGATCTGCATATACATTCAAGATTCAGCAGGGCGACTTCTAAGAATCTGAATATTTCTAATCTGGAGAAGTATGCAAGGATAAAAGGGCTTGATCTGCTTGGCACTGGAGATTTTACACATCCTGAATGGCTGAAAGAGCTGAAACAGGAATTAATTGAGGATGGCAGCGGAATCTTAAAAACCAAATCTGGCTTTAATTTTTTACTGCAGACAGAGATTTCTTTGATTTATACTCAGGAGGGCAAGGGAAGGAGAATCCATAATGTTGTCTTGGCTCCAAATTTTGAAGTTGTCTCTCAGGTAACAGAATACCTGTTAAAAAAAGGCAGGATTGATTATGACGGAAGGCCGATATTTAAGATTCCCTGCCCGGAATTTGTGGAGTCTTTAAAAAAAATAAATAAAGATATTGAGATAATTCCAGCGCATATCTGGACTCCGTGGTTTAGTTTGTTTGGCTCAAATTCTGGTTTTAATACTGTTGAAGAATGCTTTAAAGACCAAGCAAGACACATCCATGCTATAGAAACAGGATTGAGTTCTGATCCGGCAATGAACTGGAGGTTATCTCAATTAGATAATCTTTCGATTGTCAGCTTTTCTGATCTGCATAGTTATTGGCCTTGGAGGATTGGCAGGGAAGCAACTGTTTTTGACTGCAAACTGGATTATATGGAGGTAATTAACTGCCTGAAAAATAAAAAGATAGATATGACAATTGAAGTGGATCCTAATTACGGAAAATATCATCTTGACGGCCATCGCTCTTGTGATGTTTGTTTAGAGCCAAAAGAGGCAATAAAGAATAAGGACATCTGCCCTAAGTGTGGAATGAAGCTGACAATTGGGGTTCTGCATCGTGTTGAGGAATTAGCAGATAGGGAGGAAGGGTATAAGCCAAAAGATGCTGCGCCTTTTAAGTCTTTAATTCCTTTGTCAGAAATCCTGGCAGCTTTAATCGGAAGCTCTGTTGCTTCACAGAAAATCTGGAAAGAGTATAATAATATTATTAGCAAGTTCGGCTCTGAGCTTAATGTTTTACTGAATGTTGGGAAAGAAGAGCTGGAAAAAGTTACTGACGAAAAGATTGCTGAGGCTATAATGAAAAACCGCGAAGGAAAGATAAAGATTAAGCCCGGCTATGACGGTGTTTACGGCGAGCCTGTTTTTGAAGAAAGGGTAAAAGAGAAAAAAGAAAATAAGGTTAAGCAGGTTCAGAAAGGGCTGGATGAGTTTTGTTAAATGAAAATTTCTTAAGAAATTTTCAATGTTAAAAAAATTAAAATTTTTTAAACAAATGATATTTCCCGTCTCTCAGTCGAAAATTCGAAACCTTTAAATACTAGCTCAATATTATCTCGTTGAAAAGACGGGGGTTTTGTCGTCTTGAAATCTAAAAAAATAGGAGGTAATCTAAATGGGGAAAGTAGTATGTAAGTGCGGCGTTAAAAGAAAGAAAGGCTATCTATATTTCTTGGACAAGAAAGGGAATGTAGCCTGTGTCCAAATGGCAAGAGCCGGTAAAAAGACAAGCAAAAAACAAACAGTTGTCGTTAAAGCAGGATTAAAGAGAAAAAACGGATACCTGAACTACCTGCACAAGAAAGCAAACGTAGTAGAGACAAAGATGCAGAGAGGCAGGAAAAAGAAGAAGAAAAGATAAATCTTATTCTTTTTTTTATTTTTTGTCAAAAACCACCAATCACAAATGGGTGGCATGATTGAAACATAGCTTGCCACTTTAAGTGGTTTTTGAGCATGCTCAGAAATTTTCCATATTCACTAGGAAGATTGGCTATAGGCCACCAGTCACAGACTGGATGGTAAGTTTCTGACATATTTAGAATTCTAAAAAAGAAAAAAATAAAATGATTATTCTACAATAATCTTAGCTTTAACTCCATAGGCTATTGACCAATACTCATATTCTCCTGCTTCTGCAAATTCCTGCTCGTATCTTTCTCCTGCGTTTATTTTGTCGCTGTTGATGAATTTATTTCCGGCTTTGAATGTCAACACTATATCCTTTCCTTTAGGGTCATTGTTCATGAATGTCACTACTGCTCCTTTATTAACAGTTATCTCTTCGGGGTCAAAGCCTCCTTTGCCCAGAATGCTTACATCTGCTCCTGTTGCTACAACACTGCCTGTAGGAGGTATTGCTTCTTCCTCAAGCGGTACTGCTTCAGGTTCTTCTGTTTCTGTTGTTCCTGGTTCTACTGCTGGCTCAGTTGTTGCCGGAACAGTTGTTGCTGCTTGTTGCTGGCAACCTACAACAAAAAGAACTAAAAACAACCCAATTAGATATCTTTTCATTTTTTTACCTCTAGTTTTATTTTTGATTATTTATTGTTAAATTGTCAAAGTTATTTATATATCTTTCTAAAATTTGACATTTTTCTTTTCTGATTTCAGAATAGTATTCACAGCAGCTATTGCAACCTCTACCTGCTTTTTGTCCGGCTGCCTGGTGGTTATTCTCTGCAGCCATAAGCCTGGCTTTGATAAGGAACTGAATATTGCGTTGCTTTTGAA
>CAZOXR010000077.1:0-4599 GCA_964583885.1 uncultured Methanosarcinales archaeon
TACGAACATTGTATGAACTAGGTTACAGAGGTCCATTAGTTATCGAAAGAGAAGATCCAACAAGAACACCTGCAGAAAGAAAAGAAGATATAATCTATGCCAGAGACGAGATTTCTAAAAGGATGATGGATTTAAGGCAGGTATAAAAATGCCAACACTATACGCACCACCGCAAAGAAACTTAGAAACAGCTTTTATCAAAACTACCCCTACACAAAGATGGGATGGAACAACACTGGAAAGAGAAGTTCCCCGAGAATTTGATGCAGTAGCATTTGGTGAGACTCTGTATTGTGAAGTTCCAAGCGGAAACTATCCTACACATGCTGCGAATAATTTTTATGTGACTGTAGGCGGCGGAGAAACCAATCAGGTTGTTGCTCTTTCTTACATTTTTGACTTGGATACAACGGTTTTCGGTGCAGTCTGTAGGGACAGCATGGGAATTCATATAAGAGATACTCTTAGGCAAGCAGGAGTTACAATAGATCCATCTCGCTTCCCCATGTACAAATCTGATGATCTTGGAGAAGTACACAGTCCTTTCTATAGGTCAAACAGAGGAAGCGGTATCAGGGTTGCAGAAACTGAATATTGTAGAGGTAATACCCCTATGAGGCGTGTTTGTACAGCAGCTGATTTTGACTTTGCTACCTTCTTTAGAACACAAGGTGCTCATGTAGCTATTGCAGGAGGTATAGCAAATTTATTATCTGATGAAATGCACAATGCAAATATTCAATACTTAAAATTAGCAGGTGAAACAGGTGCATTCAGAGTAGGCGACTTAAATTTTAGAGCAGCTTTAGTGAAAGGTGTCGATGATCCTACAGCGTGGAGTCATGAAATGGTGGATAATTTAGATATGGTTATTGGAAACCAGAGTGACTACCAAAAGCAGACAGGATATGGACTGCCTAGGCCCATAGATCCAAGAGCAAATCTTTCAGAAGTTTTAGATGTTTTCAAAGAAATGTTAAATGAGGTTCATAAAGATAAAAAAAACCTTAGATTACTGGGTGTTCAGCTGAGAAACGCAATCACAGCAGATAGGATCCAATGGACAGCAGCAATCTATGATCCAATAGAAGACAAAATGTACGTCAGCCCAATCTTTAAAGGAGCTTTAGGGGAAGGGGTTGATATATGCTATAGGGTTGGTGGTGGAGATTCAACAGCCTCTGGAATAATAGGATCATTATATCTTGGGTTAACATTACAAGATTTAAATGACGGTAAAGGCATCAAATGGCCTGACCCACCTTTAATTGTAGATGAAGATCAAAGAGATTTTGTTCAAGCAACAAGACTACTTGAAGATAATGTTCTAATGTCAGCTGCTGTGATGGGTGCAACAAATGGATTACTAACACAAACACAAGATGACGACGCAACAAGAATACTATGGGAACAACTGCAAAGAGAAGTAAGCTCTGCTTGTGAGGGAACAGGAGCACATAACGCAAGGTAAACAATTTTAAAAATAACCTAGGAGGATTAAAATGCCAGAATTTGAAATTCAAACTCAAGAAAGAATGAATGAAATACTTAGAATTATGTTTGAACAGCAACTAATGCCTGTTTTAGGAAAAGACGAATTAGAGATGGATGATGCTACATTAAGAGAGCAGCTGCTAGGGAAAGGTGAAGCTTTAGTTGATGCAGGAGTCTCAGTCATTGAAGGAACTTGCCGAGCAAATAATTACAGAACAGTTGTTGATATATTAGCAGATGCCCCTGAACAAGTACCTGGTTTTATTCCTGCTATGGGTACCCAAAGTAATATTGTATCCATACATTATGCAGTAGAAAGAGGCATTCCAGTTATTGTTGCAGCAGATGGTATGCCTATGTTATCTGGAGATTACGCATTACCCCAATCGCAAAGAGAAGACGCACAAGCATTTGTTGCATATGTAGAAGATAATTCTGAACTATTTGCTCAATATCTGGGACTTGATGCATCAAAAGCAGAGACATTTGCATATGATGCCTTAAATATGGACCCAATTGCTTATTGTATTGCTAGAAACGTTGTATGCTTCCCAGGATGGTCAACTAGGAATGAACTAGGTGCACTATTTGCAAGAGGAGCTAGGACAACTAAGGCATTCCCTTTTAATGGAAATTCCCCGAAAGCATGGGACGGATTAACAGCAGCAGTATCAAGCGATTATGATGTTGAAATTCCTGGAATTATGGGAACAGGCGGATTAAAGATAGAGGCAGTAAAAGACACAGGATTAACAGAAGAACAGATGGCTTTGCAGGATAAAGGTAATCTGGTAATCTATGATATAGATGGTAAACCCTACGTAGACACAATCACACCGTGCTTAGCTACAAAACACTTTAAGGTAGCTGGAAGTAGTGATCTTGGTAAAGGCACAATTGACAAGGTAGCCGAAACTGCTAAATTATATGTTGCAAGAGTAAAGCAAATGCAGCAAGGATAACTTTATATAACCCTTATTTTTATTCTAATTTATGATAGCTGAGACAATAGTGCCGATATTCCTGATCATATTAGTCGGGTTTGTGATTGGTAGATACAAAAAGCTTGATGTCAACCCAATGGTGTATATTCTTTTGTACATCACAGGGCCTGCTCTGGTGTTCACTTCTTTAATCAAAACTGAAATAGCTTTTAATGATTTCTTTGTATTAATATTCTCATCTTTTTTCATTATCTTTGCTTTGTACCTTGTTGCTGTTCTTGTTTTCAGAAAAGAAAAAAGCGTTCATCTGCCAATAGCATTCGGCAATCATGGCTACTTAGGCTATCCAGTTGCATTGTTTGCTTTTGGTATGGAAGGTTTAGGCAAAGCAGTAGTTTATACATTTGGAAGTACTCTTCTCATGTTCACATTTGGGATATACATTGCAAGCCATAAAAAAAACCTGAAAGAAGCATTAAAGATTCCATTGATCTATGCATTTATCCTTGCTGTAATATTCAATGTTCTGAAGATGAACATACCTTCTTTGATATTCAAGCCAATTGAATCCATAGGAGAAGTAACAATCCCGCTTGCTCTGATTGTTCTAGGATACCAGCTTTCATCAATAAAGTTTAACTTAATTAAATACGGCATTATTGGAGCTGTCCTAAAGATTGGGCTTGGTTTTTTGTTTGGATTATTGTTTGTTACTATATTCAATGTTTCAGGAATCACAAAGAACATCATAATATTGCAGTCTGCAATGCCTTCTGCTGTCATGTCATTGATACTATACAAGAAATTCAATGAAAAAGCAGATATTGTTGCTGCAACTGTCTTTATAAGCTATCTCATGGCTATGGCCAGCATACCATTGATTCTTTGGTTTTTGTGATTAGTAACTGCTCATAAGTAGTGACAAAAACGAAAGGTTTATATACTAGTGGTATTATATCGTATTCTATCTGACAAAATGAAGTATAAATTAAGCGTAACAATAGACGAAGATGTTGTTCTCAATCTACAGGAACTGCTGCGAGATGATATGTTCAGGAACAAAAGCCACATAGTGGAATATGCTCTAAAAAAGATGATCAGGGAGAATAAAAAAGATGGTATCTAATAAATGGACTGAGGTTCACGGAATAAACCTTACTGATATGATAGGTTTAGCACTGCATAAAGATACCTATACACAGCTTCTTGAAAGAATCCATGCAGGCCAGTCACTGGATGGCCTTGAGCCAATTGCCAATGACCAAGGAGCCAGAAACCACAGGTCAAAGATATTAAGGGAGGAGATAACCAAACAGTTTTCTGATGATTTACAACCAATAGCTCAGCTTTTCCAGAATGCAATTGATGCAAAACCTGATGATCATCAGGGCGCTTATCGTGTTGGTACAAAGGTTGGTACTGGAAGTTGCGTGATTGTTGACGAGGGTAAGGGCATGGATATTGAAACTGTAATAAATACATTCCTTATACCCTTCAGATCTGATAAGGATCCCCAAAAAGACCTTGGTAGGCACGGTGTTGGTTTTTTCTCAGCTTTGGAGTATTGTCTTAACACACGTTGGTCCTCTGGACTGCGTGTTTCAACTGCAAAAGACGGCACTGTATGCACAATGGAATTCTATGCTAAAGGAACTGAGGTTGATGATATATATTTTAATCTTCATATTGGACCTGATAAAAATGATATTAATGGAACAACCGTACATGCTTACCCTGCTTATAGGGATGTTAACGGAAGCAAGACAGTACCTCCAAAAAGAGAGTTGATGAGGTATATTAGAAAATACTATGGTTTTTTTGATCATGAAAGAGCCAAGATACGCACACTAAAAGGCAAGCCTATCAATCCTCCTCCAAGTAAGGATGAGAAAGAATACAAATTTCCAGTTGAATTAGATGATGGCAGGACTGATTACTGCAGGGTAAGGTTTGGAAAAGCGAAAAAAGATAGGGGTGAAATTTCTTTACATTCACAGGGAATATATGTTTGTGGCGAACTATTTGGAAAATACGATGTTAAGATAGATTTGCCTCCTCAGGTACTGATAGTTGAAGGCAGGGATGAGTTTAAAAGAGATGACACATATACTGCTGCTTTCAAGGGAATTGTTGATTTTGTTTGTAAAAACCATGGACAGAT
>CAZOXR010000078.1:0-4463 GCA_964583885.1 uncultured Methanosarcinales archaeon
ATGGCCTAATTTATTCTTCTTCTTATCCTTAACAGCATCAACCTTCTTGAGGTTGTACATCAGCATTCTCACTTTTATGACAAATTTTTGGTAATCAGAAATCTTTTTCCAGGTTGCAATCTCCCACTCGATAAATTTTCCATGGGGCGTTTCCTGCTCAAAATTCTTGTTTGTTCTTTTTTCAAAATGCCTTTCAAAAAGCCAGGAGTCAATTGTCCTGAAAAGATTGTTTACTTCAAAAAGCCCAGTGTACTCAAGCTTCATGTGGTCAACAACAATCCTTATATCTGCCATTACCTATGCACCCCTGTCCAGTACCTGTGCTCATAACCTTCTGATTCCATTTTCAATCTTTCTTTGACGAAATTATGCAATGGCTGGATGTTATTATACCACAGCAAATCCCACCATCTTTGCTCCATTCTTTTTTTGACTATATACTTATTATAAAAGTTTCTTAGTTGAGCGTAAAAAGCTGTTTTCTCAAAGCGTTTGTCATAGTCATAAATTATGTGGCCTTTGAATTCAAACCATATCCTGCCTTTTGTGAATTTTTCCATGCTGCCATCCTTCATTTTCACTTCAACATCATGTGCATCGTATGTATGGATGTAGACATCAATGACAAACTGAATGTATTCTTCTTCATTTCTAGTTGCCTGCCAGACATGCTGCCTTTCAACACCATAAGGGCTTGGATGTTTGTGCTTGTAGATCTTTTCATGAAACTTGAATTTCCTCTTTCTTAGCCAGTCAATCATCGACTCATACAAATCCTGCATGTCCCATACACCTTTGTATTTTATGTATGCGCTCGGTGTTCCTGACTTGGTGTACATCTCTGAGGCTTTCATCTTATTTTTTGATTTTATTGTTTTTAAATATTGTGTTTATAATTGGTTTGTTTAATTCACGGCTATGCCCTACTTCGCTTTTGCTCCCTTTGGTCACAAAAGCTACGTCTCGTCATTGTATTGTTTGATAAACAATACAATTAATGACTTCGACGGTCATAGCCTATTAATAAACAAACTTGTTTATAATCCTACTTTCCTCTTAACACCACCTATATTAGCATGCTCATACTCTTCTGATTCCATCTTTAGCTTGTGCTTTACAAAAGCATGCAATGCAAACATTTCAGCCCTAAATTTTGGATGGAGTAATTGCACGATTCTTTTTCTTATTATGAATTTGTTATAAAAATCCTTAAGATGCCTGTAAAAGGAGGTTTTGTCAAAGCGTTTGTCATAGTCATAAACCATTGCTACTTTTATCTCAATCCATAGCCTGCCTTTTGTAAATACCTTGCTTTTTCCATTGGCTTTTTTCACTTCAACATCATGAGCATCATACGTATGGATATAG
Source organism: uncultured Methanosarcinales archaeon (assembly GCA_964583885.1). Lineage (GTDB taxonomy): Archaea > Nanobdellota > Nanobdellia > Woesearchaeales > CAZOXR01 > CAZOXR01. The sequence goes on from CAZOXR010000078.1 coordinate 1,369, forward strand.
AAATTATATTCTACTTCAACATATTCTGTCTCTTTTCTTGTTGCCTGCCAGACATACTGCCTTTCAACACCATAAGGGCTTGGATGTTTGTGCTTGTAGATCTTTTCATAGAACTTGTATTTCTTTTTCCTGAACCATTCAATCAATGATTCGTACAGGTCCTGCATATCCCAGACTCCTTTGTATTTTATGTAAGCAGTAGGAGTTCCAGGAGCGCCTTTTTCCATTACCATAATTCATTTTATTGAAAAGTTTGTATATATAACTTTCGGTTTATAAGAAAGATTTATAAATGCCCTATCTTTTCTGAAGATAAAATGGCAATCAGTCAGTTAAGTGCAAGAACAAAGCCAAGCGGCGGAAAGTATAGGCTGTTTAGAAAGAAGAAGCAGCGTGAATTAGGCAGGCTTCCTTCTTTGACCAAGGTAGGGAAAACAAGAAAGAAGGTATTGAGGACAATGGGCAACCATAGAATGGCAAGGTTAATGGCTGCTGACACTGCTAATCTGTATGATCCAAAAACAAAGAAGTATGAGCAGGTTAAGATAAAGACAATCACTGATAATCCTGCTAACCGGCATTTTGTGAGAAGAAACATAATGACAAAAGGCTCTGTCATTGAGACAGAGAAAGGCAAGGCAAAGATAACTTCAAGGCCTGGCCAGGATGGCGTTGTTAATGCTGTTTTGATTTCTTAATTCTTATTTCTAGATTAAGAATACTGCTTTATTACTCATAGCTCTATCTCCTGTTTTCTTAGCTGTTGTTACTTATCAAGAGTTAAAAAACGAAAGATTTATAAATAATAAAGGCATCGTATGGGTAATATGGGTTCAGACACGAACAATATTGAAGCACTAGTAAGCAAACTTTGCCAGAAGCTGGCAGCAGATAGTTGTAGTGTTGGCAAGATAGAAATTTCAGAGACCATAACTAATGATAAGGGTAGTCAGGATTATAATCATGCTATTACCTACACTGCATTTACTGTAAGTGCAGAAGGAAGCTATCAAATTGGAAAACCTGAAGACGTTGTAACCGAACATTTACACCCAGATACATCTGAAAGTATGGCTAAGGAAATGGCTGAAGGTTTATTGGATCTTATATCCAACGATGTTTTTGATGTTGCGGTCCAGGTGGCTAGCAAAGGAGGTTGCAGGATCTATATATCCCAAAAAAATACACCTATACCCGACCTTAAAGCTGCTAGAGCTATTAGACATAAAGTCACATATGCTGAAGCAATCAGCACATATAATGAGATTAGAGATGCTGGAAGAGCAGAATTAGCGCTTGTATACCTTGGACAGATAATTGATGATAAGGACATTACCATTTCAGGAGACGGTAGGGATTTTATCCTGGGTGAAATTGGTGCGCTATACCATGGTCAGTGCGGAAAGCCGGATATATCTTCTTCAAGATTTGCAGATATTGCAGAACATTTATTTGGAAGGGCAATTGAAAAATTTTATGGAGACACTCCAAGAAGATATGATGCAACTCAAATTGCAGAGCCTGTTGCTATAGATGACTCAGTCCAGACATGCTTTCAGTTTGGAGAACTTCAGGCACAAAACCCTTAAATAAATGTGTGCTCCTACTGATATTTTATGATAAAGACAGTCTATAAAGTTCTGATGAAATCCTTTGGCTCCCAAGGCTGGTGGCCTTTTACTTTAGCAGGAGAATTACATCCTAAGCATCATGGCATTAGCCCTCAAAATGACAACGAAAGGTTTGAGATAATAATTGGAGCTATTCTGACGCAGAATACAAACTGGAAGAATGTTGAGAAAGCCATCATTAACTTAAATAAAAAAAAGCTAATCAATGTAAAAAAAATCAGAAAAATAAATATAAAAAAATTAGCTAAATTAATCAGACCGTCTGGCTATTACAACCAGAAAGCAGAAAGACTGAAGATTATAGCTAACTTTTTATCAATAAATTCAATAAAAAAATTAAAAAAAGAAAAAAAATTAAGGGAGAAATTACTTTCACTTAAAGGCATTGGCCCTGAGACAGCTGATTCTATCTTATTGTATGCTTTCCAAAAGCCAGTGTTTGTTGTGGATGCTTATACTAAAAGAATTTTTCAGAGAATTGGGTATAAAGAAGAAAGTTATGATGAATTACAGCAATTGTTTATGAATAATTTAAAAAAAGATACAAAACTTTTCAATGAATATCATGCTTTACTGGTTGAATTGGGGAAGAATTACTGCAAGACAAAGCCAGTTTGTGAAGAATGCCCTGTTAACAAACTATGCAAAAACAATAACTTTAAATAATTAAATGACTAAAACCAATTAAAAAGAGGTGGAAATGGACTTTTCGTTATTAATCTGGTTATTCCTTGTAATAATTGTAGCTGTTGTAGCTCTTAAAGTAGCTTTAAAGGTTTCAAAGATAGTTGTTTCTGCTGTGTCTGTTGTTATTGTTCTTATTTTGTTATTTGCATTTTTAGCTTATAATGATATTGTTGATTTAGGCGATACAGGCATAAAAGAATTATCAGAATCTGCTCTGTCAGAAGGAAAAGAAAAAGTAACTGGTTATGTTGTAGAGCAGGGAAAAGAGATGCTTGATGAGCTAAAAGAAAAAGAAGGTGGTGGCTAATGGCACTTATGGATAAACTAAAGTTTTGGAAAAAAAAAGATGATTTTTCTGATTTAGGCTTGAAAGGAGGAGATTTAGGCGGCAAGGATTTAGGTTTAGGTCCTGAGCCAGGACTTGGGCATGATGCAGGATTAGGTCACGATGCAGGATTAGGGCATGATACTGGTTTAGGTGGCCATGATTTAGGTTTAGGGCAAGAACCAAGAGGTTTAGGTCCAGAGCCTGCCAGACAAGCTCCAATGCAGCAGCCATTCCAACAGCAGCAATTTGGCTATGCACAACCAGCTCAACCAGCTCCTATGATGCCACAACAACAACAACAACCACAAGAAAGAGGTGGCCAGGATATAGAAGTTGTTTCTAGCAAATTAGATGTTCTTAAGGCAAAGCTTGACAGCATAGACCAGAGATTAGCAAATTTAGAAAGGCTGGCGCAGGGTGAGCAAGAGCAACAGAGAAGGAGAAGCTGG
>CAZOXR010000079.1:0-4176 GCA_964583885.1 uncultured Methanosarcinales archaeon
CTCGAATATTTGCTTCATCTTTACTATCTTTTTGTCAGGAGAATCATTACCCGATGAAACAGTCCCATACAAGCTGAAATAATTGGAGTTTATGAAATCCAGCCACCTGGATAATTTCTCTTTAATCAGTAAATCCTCTTCTTCTATCAGCTCTTTGAGCTTTTTTTCTAATTCAAGCTCTAATCTAAGAAGTTGGTATACAGCACTATGCTGCCCTTCAACATCTTCGGATTCCTTTAACCCTTTATCCCACAGATCTGCAACATCCCTCACCCTTTCCCTATACAATTTTAACAAGGCAACCATCAATCTCTTTTTCTCGCGTAGTGTTTCCACTACCTTCTCCATGAATTTCTCTTTTATCTCGATAACATCCTGGATCTCTTTTTTGATCCTATCAGCTAATGGCAGCCTTTTTTTCAATTTGTCAAATCCCTTTTTGCCGCCATAAGCCATCAAGCCGCCAGCCAAAACCACTCCAAGGATAATAAGAATAATCCACCAGTTTCTGCCAAGCCACCCTTTCTTAGATTTACATTCACCTTTGCTGTAATCCCATTCACCGCCAGCATTAGAGCATTTCGCTGGAGTATCACACAAATTTAAATGCTCAATATCACATTCTGCATCTTTTTCTTCTTCTTCAGCAGGTTTTTCTTCCTCTGCTTCTTCCTCCCCACCACCAGGCGCAGGCGGCGTTATTTCTGCATCAGGAACAGCTTTTTCTGCTGGCTTTCTATCAAACCTAACAACCTCTAGCTTCAAGCCCCTCTTCAATTTCTGAAGATTAAAGCCATGCCACCAGCTCGGCCCTTCAATACCAGAAACACCAGGAATACCAGGAATACCAACACCAATACCTGGCCGGTCAGATAATAATCTAGCAAGTAAGAATGTAATCAGTAAAGCAATAAGCAAAGCAAGTATAAATGCTGCTGCCTTGCTTTTAATGCCCATCTTTTCAAGAATCCCCTGTATCAGTAAAACCAATATCAAAAATCCTAAGCCAAGGGCAATATACGCAACCTGGTCTAAACCAAAATTAGTTGTAGCAACAATTGACAGGGCAGACATTAATGCAATGACAACTGCTATGACCTTGACCTGCCTGTTGGCTTCTCCAAAAGCCTTTGTTAAACCAAGAATAAATGCAGCAGTAAATAAAACAAACAGCAAAATAAACAAGATTACCTCATCATAACCCCTCCATCCGCCTCTAACAAAATTATCAATGTTATTGGCTCCTGCTCTGAATGGGTTAGCAGCGACAACAGCGATAGAGCTGGCTAAGAATATCAAAATCATTAAAATCCCTATAAACTTTTTCTTATTCATCTAGCACCTTTCTTTACAAGCTCGATAAAGTAATTCTCGCCACAAACAACATTCCCTTTATTCAAAATCTGCAAAACTCCCTTGTCTTTAGCTTTAATTTTCTCAATAAACTCATCTTCATTAATCACAACAGAATTAATATCCTTAAGCTTCAAACAGAAATCTTCTACATTGCTTACATTATCTGTAACAACAAATAAATTCTTATTATCAAACACAGCTAATTTCACTTCATCCTTAATCTCTTTCAATTCTATCTTCTTAATATCATTATATTTCAGCAAAACAACCAAAGCAAGGTACTCAGCAGCCTTGTCCTTAAAGTTAATCTCATAAAACAATCCAGTTCCCAGCTTTTCAGAAATAAGAACACCGTTCTTTTCTAATTTTTTAACAATAGTATGCGCTCCAGCAGGGCTTAATCTCAGCTCTTTGGCAATATTTCTGATTGTATACCTGTTCATGAAATTTCGGACTAAGAAATTGATTACACTAAACTCGTTTTTTGCTATTGAGTGCATCTTATATCTGTTTTTATTAAACAATAGTCTTATTTATTTAAATATTTATCTTTTTTAAATGATTTTTAACCTTTTATTATTGATTATCTGCTTTTTATTATTTATCACTTATCTTTAAAAAATAAGCTTAAATCCAATATAACTATACGTATGTTCACTTTTTATATAAATGTTTTGGTTTTGTGAAGCAAATCAATAAAAAAGAATCATCAGCAAAATTAAAAAAATAATAAACGAAGGTCCATTGGCATTTTTTTCGAAGAAAAAAATGCAGACAGACCTTGGCAAAAGTCGGACTAAACTCTGCAGAGCAGACTAAGCACAATAGAATCCGACTTTTGCCTAAAATGATGATCTAATTCTAGAATTTATCTAAGAATATCCATAAGATTCTCACTTATTTTATCTAGAATCTCTTTTTTAACTCTGCCTATAATCATCCTGATCAAATCCTTTTTTACACTAAAAATCTTATCAACCTTTACCCTGCTGTCCTTGATAAGTTTGCCTGATTCTAAGTCTTCCTGCTTTAATAAAAACGAGTAATCCTTTATTCTTATGTTCGTAGTTAATGGAACAACAATCACATCTTCTGCTGATTTATTGTTTCTATCATTGGATATAACAATAGCTGGCCTTACTTTTTCTCCGCTAAAATCACTAAATGGATAAGAAATTAAGACAAGATCTCTTTGTTTGATTTCCATCTTTATTTTTTCAGATAACTATTCCAAATATTGTCTTCTTTATTGTCCCATATACTTTTCAAAGATTCCTCAGAAATCTTTACTAAATCACTAAAATCATCCTCTAAAACATCTTTTTCTTTTTTTATCACTATGGATTTATCCTTTCTAATCAGAATTAAATTAGTTCCTTTTTTAATATTAAGAGATTCTCTAAATTCTTCTGGGATTACAATCTGCCCTTTTGAACTTACAGTTGTTGTTTTAATTGATTCAGTTGCCATAAAGTAAGACTAGGCTTACTTATATTTAAACATTTCTATTTTTAGTTTCCACTCTAAAGTGCTCACAAACCAAAAGCTTTATATATAACCTATAACTACTTTTATGTAGTAAATATACATAAATTGTGCATGGAATATGAAGCAATTCATAATTACCAAAAAAATTGCAAAACACGGCAAGCAAGCTGTCATAGTTGTACCTACAGTTCTAAAGAATCACCTTAAGCCAAAGACAGTTGTAAAACTAACAATAGATGTTTTGGAAAACCCAGAGGAAGAAAATGGCAGATGAATCACCATTAGAAACAACTGCAAGAGAAGAAGCTGCAAAAGCGCCAGCAAGAGCAGCAGCTAGCAATCCTATTGATAGTTATTTTAGTCTGATAGGCAACCAGCTAAAAACAACTGGGAAAATAATAAAAACAACTGCAAAAGTAACAGGCACAGCAGCAGTTGTAAGCTTGGCAGGCTGTTTAGGTTATGTTGGATTTGGGTTAGACGCAATAATAACACAGGGCGGTTTAATTTTTGGAGACTGGCTTGCTAAATGGAAAAACAAAGAACCATTAAGCGCAAAAGATACAATGGTTAAAGGTGTTGCAGGCTCTGCATTAGGCGGGCTTTTAAGCTACGCATTCCCTGCTATAAACAGTTTTGGCAATTCTGTTGCAAGCTTCGCAGCTAACTATACATCAAGTATAACTTCTACAGTAGCAGGAGTTGCAACAAAAACAGGAACAATGATTGGCACTCTCTTCCCAGCTTTCTTATACGCTGAAAACAATATACTTTATCCTATCCTTGACCCTAAAAAAGAGCCATTTAACTGGGATCAGTTCAAGGAAGCATGGAAAGGAGCAATCAAGTCAATTGGTCTTCCAGCAGCAGCTAATATCTGTTTTATGCCGGCACAATACCAGATTCCAGGTGCAGCAGCAATTACCACTCTTTACGGCTATGCATCTGCTGGAAAGAAAGAAGAAGAAAAGAAAGAAGCAGCGCAACCAAATAATGTAGTTAATATGCCGCAACAGGGCACGCAGCAGCAGAGGCAATATAGAACAGCCGCTTAAACTATGAATTACTGGCAGGAGCGCAGCCTGCTTCTAGTAAAAATACTTTTTACTCTCCCTGCCTCCCTGCGCCTTTTCCAGCATCTTCTTGTAAATTTGATGGTAATGGTTCATTGACTGCACTTAGATCAATATTAAACGGGTCTTTATTGAAGTCAGCGCCAAACCTTCTTGGCCCGTAATCATAACCTCCTGTCTTATCTGCTATCAGCCTGAATGCTATATTTGCCTGCTCATAATATTTCATTTCCCTTATCACTTTTTGTATTATATAATG
>CAZOXR010000080.1:0-4139 GCA_964583885.1 uncultured Methanosarcinales archaeon
GTCAACACAACCATTAACAATTGGCGCATTAAATAGGACTACTGCTATTGAGCTTCCATTTAATGGCACAATAGACGATGTAATGATATTCTCAAGAGCTTTGAATGTAAGCGAAATTGTATCACTCTATAACGCAACACAATACGAGCATAACTTTACTGATTTAGCAAATGAAGAAAACTACACCTACACTGCATATGCTCAGGATCTGGCTGGTAATGTGAATTCAACAACAAGAGATGTTATTGTTGACTTAATTCCTCCATCTTATGCAAGCTTCCAGAACAATGGCTCAACTACAACTTTAATATATGGCGATGTTAACTGGTCTGTAATTATATCGGACTACACTAATGTGTCAAGCTTTATATTCAGCTTTAATGATTCAGGGGCTTTTGTAGCAGATGATCCAGTAGAGATAAACGGAACAGTTATTTTTGTTAATGTCACAAAGCAAGTTACATATCCTCATGCTTATATCTGCGCTAATTTCACATTTAATGACTCATTCAACAGGTGGAATTCAACTGGCTTAAGCTGTATTAATGTTTCTAATTCACCACCAACAACAGGAGCTCCAATAATGAACTCATCTCCTTTTGCTACAAACATAACAAACGAGACATTGAATTGCAATAATGTAAGCTCATTTGATGCTGACAATGACAGTATTGTTTATGATGTAACATGGTATAAGAATGATACTTTAAATGCTTCGATGTTTGCAACTGATGCTAATTTAACTTTATACCTTCCATTTGACAGCAATGAATCATACGGAGGAAATGAGCTAACAAGGGATTATGCTGGAAGTAATGATGGAAATGTTACAAATGGAGCAACATGGAATGCAACTGGAAAGGTAAAAGGAGCGTATTGGTTTGATGGTGATGACGATCATATTGCTACAACAAATAACATAACTATCAATGGCTCTTCAAATAGGACAGTCTCAGTATGGATGAAATATCTTGGAGATAGTAATGTTGTGGCTGACCAATTTATCTTTTCTTATGGCGAAGCAAGTAATAGTAAACTATTCAGTATATTTTTAGAGAATAGCAATAACCAATATTCTTTTGGCGGGTATGCAGATGATTTATCCTCTGGAGTGACAGTAGATAACAACTGGCATAATATTGTTGTGACTTATGATGGCACACTTACAATATATATTGACGGCAGTTATACAAATTCTGCTGCTAAATCCCTTGATACAACACCTTCTGTTGCTAATTTCGGCAGGGTTAGTACTACTGGTACTAACTATTTCAATGGCACAATAGACGAAGTAATGCTCTTCAACAGAAGCTTATCAGCAATAGAAATCAAACAGATGTATGATGCGACTAAGGATGGTTTTGGGGCTTTGAACAGAAACATGACAACAAAGCATGAAAGATGGATATGCCAGTTAACGCCAATTGATTATTTAATTAATGGAACTGTAATAAACTCAACTAATATAACAACACTAAACGCACTGCCTTACTTTAATGAAACAATACCAGACATAACAGAAAACACTGCTGACCCATGGAATTACTCAATGGTTAATGTAACAGATATTGATGGAGACACACTAACATACTACATAAATGACTCAAGGCTGACATTTGATCCTCCGTACATCAATGATACAGCAATTGTTGCTGACTTGGGAATTAATAAGATAAATGTTTCAGTAAGTGATGGTGATAATAATGCATCATACATATTTACATACACTGTTGGAGATTTAGCTCCATTATCCAGCAATAACCAGACTAATGCTTCCTTTGAGCTAAAGGAGAATGGCAGTGTGCAGATTAATCTGACTATGTCTGATGCTGCTGGCTTAAGCTGGTATCTCTTTGCATGGAATGATACAGGAAACCTGACAAATGTAAGCAATCAATCAATAAGCGGGACTTCTTATATTATGGTAGAAAACCAAACACCAACAAAAAAAGGATGGCATTCATGGCAGGTATTATTCAATGACACAGCAGGCCAATGGAGCAACAGCTCAATATTTATGTTTGATGTTTTCAATACTTTCCCAGAAGTTCCTGAAATTATCTATCCGGGAAACACTAATATCTCGCAATGGCCTGATATTAATTACAGCAGCTCTGATTATGATGATGAGGATGTGATAAACTACACCATATTCATTAATGACACCTTTAATCTAAGCTCAACAAATAATATAACCAATATAACAATGGGTGACGGCATGTATCGTTTAAGGGTTTCTGCGTACGATCAAATAAATTACAGCTTAAATTCTACAGAGATAATATTTACAAAAGATACCACAAAACCAGAGATTACTCTGATAAACCCAGGAAGCGATGCTTTAATAAAAGCAAATCATAACATGTTTTACTATAATGTTTCTGACCTGACTGAAATAAAAAACTGCACATTGATTCTTGATTCTTATATAGTCGCAATCTCAAACTCAACAACAAGGTTTATTCGGCAAAACTTTACAAGAAATTATGGTAAAGATGGTGAGCATCTATGGAATATAAACTGCACAGATTCAGCAGGCAATGTTGGAAATTCCGCAGTTCGTTCATTTACTATTGAGATACCAGCTGCAGAAGAGCCTCCTGTTTCAGGAGCTGGCGGAGCAATAACCCCCACAGTAGAATTAGTTGAGTATGATGTTAATGTAAAGTCAATTGAGACAAGCCTGAGACTTGGAAAAGCAAGAACAAAGGAAATAAAGATTAAAAATAAAGGCGCAACAAAGATAGACTTTGTGCTGTATCCAAGACAATTAAGCGATTATGTGTTCTTGTCTGAAAATACATTCACTTTAGAGATAGGCGAAGAAAAGACAATAATATTGAATATTGTTGGTGAAAATCTAGGACTGCATACAGGACAGCTTACAATAAGCGGATCTGGAATAAGAAAACTGGTTCCAATGGTGCTTGCAGTAGAGTCAGACAAGATGCTGTTTGATGTAAAGATGGACATACCAACCGACTACAAGGAATTAACCCCTGGACAAGACCTGAAAGCGCAAATAACACTATTCAATATAGTTGGCGGAGAGGTTGAGGTTACTGTGGATTATATAATCAAAGATATGAATGGGGATGTTGTTTCAGAGGATAGCGAGGTATTTAGTGTAGAGGAACAAAAGTCATATCAAAGGACATATGCTGTTCCAGAGATGGAGCCAGGAACTTATGTGGCGGTTGTTGAAGTAAGGTATGAAGGCAGCTTTGCTGTATCAAGCGATATGTTTAATATTGGCGGAGGAGCTGTTAGCTTAGCTCCTTCAAGGGCAACAAGGTATATGCTAATCTATGTATTATTGGGCCTCATTGTGCTGTTCCTTCTTTTTGTTTTTGCGCGCTATCTTGGAAGCAGGAAGCTCATACCAGGAAGAAAGCCTAAACAGCAAGGATTCTTAGTGCGGATAAGGAAAAAATGATCAATAAAATACAGAACCAGAACTATTTTTGGTAGTGTAACTTCATTGTTGATAAAGAAATAGTGATAAAGCATATTATTGACAATAAATAACCAAAAGATATATAAATCAATTCTGTTATTACACCACCTATAACTATAGTTACACTACTAAAAAAAAGAGGGATAGATTTGTGCTCCAATATATGTAATAAGTTAGTATACTCAGTTTTCTATCTAGGTGATGCTCTTGGTTTATAAGAGATATATCCACAGGGATGGAAAAAGGATGGGACCTTTTTATTATCATAATGTTAAGGATAAACAAGGCAGGGTAAAATCCATTTATATCGGAAAAAGCCATCCTGGCAAAAAGCCAATTGTCTTAAAGTTCACATACTTCTTTGTCATATCATTAATACTTGTGGCAATTATTGCCAGCTCTGTTTTCTATCTTCAAAGCAGAAATGTACAAAGGGTTGCTGAGGAAATCCAAGCGCCATTTGAGGTTGACCAGCTTCTGATTAAGGTTTTGATTAAGACCGGGGAGTTTATAACAAAAGAAGTAAGGATTATGAATACTGATGATAAGGAATCAACTATCACTATTGGCGCTGAAAACCTGCTGGATATTGTTTATGTTGATGAGCCGTCATTTACTATCAAGCCTGGCCAGACAAAAGCAATTGAGATGACTTTCTCAAGTTTTAATAAGGAAAAAAAGA
>CAZOXR010000081.1:0-4098 GCA_964583885.1 uncultured Methanosarcinales archaeon
TATGCGTTACTGACGATAGTTTTGAGCCTTATTTCTATGTTATTGCAAAGAAAACGCATGGTGTACTGGAAAAACTAAAGAATGTAAAGGTAAGCAGAAATGATGAAGTTTCAATGGTTGTAAGAGCAGAAACAATAAATAAGAAATACCTAAGCAAGAAGGTTGAAGCTATAAAAGTTTACACAAAATTACCAAGGGATGTTCCTGTAATCAGGGAAGAGATAAAAGATTGGGAAGATATTGAATCAGTGCATGAATACGATATTCTATTCACAAGAAGATACCTGATTGATAAAGGCATAATACCAACTACAATAGTTGAAGCTGAGGGAAAATCTGCAACACAAAAATCAAAGGTTCCTGAAGAGGTTTTAAAAAAGCCAAAAATATTAGCTTTTGACATTGAAACATACACCCCATTCAGCAAAGAGGTAGCTCCTGAAAAAAATCCAATAATCATGCTGGCTTTTTACGGAGAAAAGATAAAGAAAGTATTTACATGGAAAAAGTTCAAAACAAATTTAGATTATATTGAATTTGTTGATAGCGAAGCTGAGCTTATACAGAAGTTCAAGGACAGTATAGAAGAGTACAAGCCAGACATTATAACAGGGTATTTCTCTGATGGCTTTGATATGCCTTATATTAAAACAAGGGCTGACAAATACAAGATAAAGCTGGATATTGGTCATGATTTTTCTGAATTAAAGATCAAGAAAGGCAAGGCAGGAGATCCAAAGATTACAGGCATTGTTCATGTTGATATATTCAAGTTCATAAGAAGGGTTATGAGAGCCAGCATGAAAACAGACTCTTATAGCCTGAACGCAGTTGCAGAAGAGTTGCTTGGAGAGAAAAAGCAGGATGTTGATCTAGATGAATTATCAGATGTATGGGATAATAAGCCAGAAAGAATAGTTGAGTTTTGCGAGTATAACCTGCAGGACTCTCTTTTAACATTCAAGCTTTGTGAGAAGATGCTGCCTAATTTATTGGAATTAGTCAAGATAGTTGGCCTTCCAATATATGACATCAACAGATTGAGTTTTTCGAGGCTTGTAGAAGGGTATCTTCTAAGGCAGGCTCCTAATTTTAATGAGATAGCGCCTAATAAGCCCCATTATGATGAGATAGGAAACAGAAAAATGAATACCTACAAGGGAGCATTTGTTTATGAGCCAAAGCCCGGGTTGTATGATGATGTTGTTGTTTTTGATTACAGAAGCTTGTATCCTACAATAATAAGCTCTCATAATATTTCTCCAGGAACAATAGGATGTGATTGTTGTGAAGGTGTTGCAAAGAATGCTCCAACAGAAGACAAGAAGAAATACTGGTTTTGCAAAAAAAGAAAAGGGTTTATCCCGATAATAATTGAGGATTTAATCACAAGAAGAACAAGAATAAAAGAGATAATAAAAGATAAAGGAAGGAATGCTTTTTTGGATGCGCGGGAAAATAGTTTGAAATTACTGGCTAATTCATTTTATGGTTATCTTGGATTTTTTGGAGCAAGGTGGTATAGTGTTGAATGCGCAAGGTCTGTTACTGCATGGGGCAGATTCTATATACACAAGGTTATTGATGAAGCCAAAAAAGAAGGATTTAATGTCCTTTATTCTGATACAGACAGTGTTTTTTTGACATTAGATGGAAAGGAAAAAAAGGATGCTGATAAATTTGCAGAGTCTGTGAACAGGGAATTGCCTGGGCTGATGGAGCTTGAGTATGACGGCTTTTATCCTAGAGGGATATTTGTTTCTGCAAAAGAAGGACCTTATGGAGCTAAGAAAAAATATGCTTTATTGACAGAAAAGAACGAACTGAAAGTAAAAGGTTTTGAAAGTGTAAGGAGAAACTGGAGCTTGATTGCGAAGGAAACGCAAGAGGATGTCTTGAAGATAATTTTGAAGGATAAAAAAATAGAAAAAGCACTTGAGCATGTTAAGAATGTTGTTGGTAATTTGAGAGAGAGAAAAGTTGAGTTGGATAGGGTTGTGATTCATACACAGCTGCAGAAAGATGTTGAAAGTTATGATTCTATTGGGCCGCATGTCAAGGTAGCCAGAAGGATGCAGGGAAAAGGTGTTTCTGTAGGGCCTGGCTCAATGATACGGTTTGTTGTTGTTAGTGGTTCTGGTGGTGTTGGAGACAGAGCAAGGCTGCCTGAAGAGGTTGAAGCAAAAGATTATGATGCAGATTATTACATAAAAAACCAGGTTGTTCCTGCTGTTGAAAGGATCTTTAATGTTTTGGGTTATAGGAAAGAGGAGTTACTTGAAAGTAAAGAGCAGAAGAAGCTTGGGAAGTTTTTTGGATAGGTTTAAATATAAGATAGCAATACCAATTGAAAAAAAGGGGTGAATTAGCACTCCAGCTATTTCTGGAGAACAAAATGGAAGTTACTGAACAAAAACAAATTGCAAGAGCCATACTAACTGGCATGGCCAAAGAGAGAGGTATTGAGTTTGTTATTGGGCAGTATAAGTTAATACGAACTGAAGGAATACCTATGGTGCCTGCGGCGATTATGTCAACCTATACTGTAGAGAAGGTAGGACATGAAAGCTTAATACCAAAAGTCTTAAAGCATTACCAATTTTTTCTGGAAAAGACAGGAAATGATATTGCAGCAGCGTATCTTGCAGTAACTGCAAGTGAATATGAAGTAGCTAATCCAGCTTATTACGAACAAACACGAGCAGGAGTTGTTGATTCATTTGATGGGCTTGAAGAAAGAGTAGAATAAATTAATTTCTTAATAGTTTTATAGAGAGCAGGAGAAGCTGGGAAAGTTTTTTGGGTAAACTATTTCTTTTATCTATAAATTGGAGTATAGAAAACTTTATATACTTCTTTTTTCAGAATATAAATTATGGGGCTGGAAGTAAACTTATTTGAATCTGTACAGCACTTAGAGCCAAAATGCCCGAAGTGCGATTCTAAAGTAGATTATGGAGTAACAACCAAGTACGACAAATTAAAGAAAACACATGTTTGTAGTAAGTGTGGTTGTAGTTTAAAGTAATTGTTTTAATCAAAATATTTAAAAATATATGATGATTTCTTGTCAGGATGGTTGATTATATTTGTGAATACTGTAAAAGGCCAGTGACTGAGGGGCTTGTAGGAGTTGCAGAAGTAGATGGCAATAAAGTATATTTCCATTTTGGAAATGAGATTGAAAGCATTAAGGGAAGAAAAGAGCACCAATTATCCAGAACAAAAGGGGCATGTAATAATTTATATATGCTGGAAGAAGGAAAACCTGTTGCTATTGATGTGGTTGACTTTTCTCAATTAGAGCAAAGTGCAAGGCAAGCATAATAAGAAATCTTTATAAATAAACTCTTTCTCTAATTAATTCATGGCAAATAAATACAATCCCAAGGAGATAGAAAAAGAAATACTTAATTTCTGGGACAAAAAAGGTATTTACAAAAAAGCAAAGTCAGCTGGAAAAAAGGATTTCTATTTCCTGGATGGGCCTCCGTATACAAGCGGCAGAATTCATATTGGAACTGCATGGAACAAGGCTCTGAAGGATGCTTTTATCAGATACAAGAGGATGCAGGGCCTTAATGTGTGGGACCGGGCTGGCTATGATATGCATGGCCTGCCAACTGAATTAAAGGTTGAGAAAAAGCTAGGCATAAAAAGCAAGGAAGATATTCCTAAATTTGGTATTTCTAAATTTGTACAGGAATGTAGGAAGTTTGCACTTGAAAATTTAAAAAAGATGAATGAAGACTTTACAAAGATGGGTGTGTGGATGGATTTTGAAAATGCTTACCAGCCAATTGAGAATTCACACATGGAGAATGAATGGTGGCTGGTGAAGAAAGCGCATGAAAAGAAAAGATTGTATGAAGGAAAAAAGGTAATGCACTGGTGCAGCCATTGCGCAACTGCTTTGGCAAAACATGAATTAGATTACAAGAATGTTAAGGATGATTCTATATTCCTGAAATTCAGGATAAAAGGCAAAGAAAAGGAGTTTCTTATAATATGGACAACTACGCCATGGACAATACCATTTAACTTAGGTGTTATGGTTAATCCTGAACTGGATTATGTCAAAGCAGAGGTTAAAGGAGA
>CAZOXR010000082.1:0-4070 GCA_964583885.1 uncultured Methanosarcinales archaeon
ATTGGCCCCTTAGATTCTGGAGCTGATATCTCTGCCATACCTTTAGCTATCGCTGAGATTCTTGGGCTGGATTTAAATGCTGAAAAAACACCTGCTTATGGAATAGGTGGTCAAGTTGATTCTGTCGAAACAAGAGTAAATATAACTATTGAAAAAGGGCATGAGCATTATACGTTTCAGATTCCTGTAAAGGTTATCTTAGGAGATTATGATTTCCCTGTACTTTTAGGCAGAGCAGAATTTTTTGATAATTTTGTAATATCATTTGACCAAAGCCAAGAAAAAGTTTTACTAAAAAGAATTATCAGAAGATGAAAAAAGACAATTTTTCAGCTTATCCTCAGGAAAGAAAAAAGAAAAGATACAAGGCCAAATACAGAAGGCATGGCTCTAAAAGAACGCATAAGATTAAGTTGAAATAATTATATCAAACTCACGATTTCTGGTATCTTAAGATAATACTCAAATGGCATATCCATATCTGAAACAAGATCCAATAACTGCTTTACATTCTCTGCATTTTGCGCTTTAACTAAAAAATCACCCAGTTTACTATGGATAACTATTGTCTTGTATTCACTATCTGTTCCTGCAGCAACCCCTTCAATAAGGCCCTGCTCATCAAATTCAACATGAAATAAAACATCATCTGTAACTATATTAACGCCTTGCTCATCAACACTTTTTATGATATTTACAAATTTAGGATTCTCTTTGAGGAACTTGTTTGCCATCTCAATATTTTGTATATATTCATTATATTCCTCTTGAATCTCTTGCTCAGCAGACAGTTTTTCTTTCAAAGATACAGTTCCTACATCCTCTGGTGATTGATCTTGGTTCAGAGTTGCCTGTTGGACAGAAGTGCCAGACACTTCTGATTCTGCAATACCTATATCTTCTTTTGCAATAATAGAAAGAAGTGCAAAAGGTAATGCAATTATTGATACTAGTACTAATATGATTGATAAGTATATTGCATGAGTTATTTTATTCATAGGCTGAGGGTAATCAAGCACCCTATATAAACCTTTCGCTTTGTTATGTCTTTAAAGTAGTGACAATACAATTTATACCTCAAGACGACAACAAAATAGAAAGAATTATATAGATAATTCAGGTTAGTTTAAGAGATATGAAAAAAATATCATTGATTCTCTTTTTTGTAATGGTGTCTTTTATTTTAGGCTGTGATGAACAAATTCAAGGTGAGACACAAAAACTCCCAGAGAGCCCACAACAAACCCAAAGTGGAACAGCAGATACACCTGATAACCTCCCAGAGAGCTCAACACTTTATCCACTCTGTGTGAAATCTAGCCTACCTAAGACCTGCCTTGCTATTGCTAAACAAGATCCTGAATATTGCAAGCTTACAGAGGAAGTTGAGTTGTGTTTTGAGGAGTTAGCTATGATAAAAAAGGACCCTGAGTTGTGTGATGGAATAGAACTGGAAGGCCGCGATGTTTCTTGTAGGTATTCTGTTGAGATATCAATAAAAATGGAAAGCATTTCTTTCTGTAGCTCTACTGTTGTTGATCCTTCAAAATGTTACAGGGAGTTCGCAGTCAAATTAGATGATCCTGGTGTTTGTGACAAAGTGACTCATCTTAAGCAAAGGTGCCTTGCTGTTGCCAATGCAGATCCAGAGATGTGCACAAATGCAGATTATCCCTCTGAGTGTTTAAATGAGGTATACAAACGCCTTTCTGTATTAAAAAAAGACACGTCATACTGCGATAAAATGGAAGTAGAGTTCACAGATAGGGATTCGTGGGGCTGTTATTGGGATGTAGCAGTTGCAGCAGAAGATCCATCCATTTGTGATAATAACATCTTCCCTTCATTATGTAAGGGATTTGTAGCATCTGAACTGAAATTACCTGATGTATGTGATGAGATTGAAAGTGAGACAACTCAGAAACGATGTTATTATGATGTTGTTGTAGGTTTAGTGAAGTCATCTGAAGCATCGCAAAAACCTTCTGAGACAGAGAATCAAGAATGCATCCGCAAAGAACCCACTATTATAATTAATCCAGATTCACAAGAAATTACTGCTGGAGATACTGCAACGTATTCTGTTTCTGTAACTAATAATGATAATACACAATGTAAACAAAGCGATTTTAAAATACTTGAATATAGTTCCCTTACAGCAATAAGCGCTATAACAGATGAATTTGGCGATAATAGGCTACAACCAATTAATCCTGGTGATTCAGTTACTTTTGAAGTTTATGTCTCAACAAACTCCAAAGCCCCAAGCAGAAGTTACTCATTTACTGTTTCTGCTACAAATAGCAAAGCAGCATCTTATTCAAGAGATGTTCAGGCAACAGTTTCTCTGAAATAAAAGAAAACCTTTATATATGCACTTTTAACCCATATACTTAAAATGACAAGAGTTGATTATATTCCGGCACCGTGGTTTTTCTAGGGCCAACTCTAAAAAGATTTATATATCATTTCTTATAAGGTGGTTCTTATGCGCATAGGTTTTATAGGAGCAGGTAAGATGGCAGAAGCCCTCATTAAAGCAGTTATCAATAGCAAGATAACTAGTAATAATAAGGTATATGCCAGCGATAGAAACAAAGAAAGGCTGCAGTATATCAAAAAAGAGACAAAAATCAATGTTTCTAATGATAATGACAAAACAGTCAATAATTCTGACATCATATTCTTGGCTGTAAAGCCGCAGAACATGGATGAAGTTCTTGATGAGATAAAAAACAAAGTAAAAAACCAATTAATTGTTTCAATAGCAGCTGGAATTACAATAAAAACACTAGAAGCAAAACTAAAAGGCAAGGTTGCAAGAGTTATGCCTAATACACCCTGCTTAGTTGGAGAGATGGCAGCTGGCTTTAGTCTAGGCAAGAATTGCAATGACAAAGATGCAATGCTTATTGAAAAAATCCTAAACTCAGCAGGAAAAGCATTCCTGGTTAAAGAAGAAATGCTGGATGCTGTTACTGGTTTATCTGGTTCAGGACCTGCATTTGTAGCATATCTAATAGAAGGAATGATTGAAGCAGGTGTTAAATCAGGCCTTAGCAAAGACATTGCAACAGAATTAGCATTACAGACAGCAAAAGGCACTGCTAAATTACTCCAAGAAACAGGAATGACAACAAAAGAACTGATCAAAGCAGTAAGCTCGCCAAACGGAACAACAGTTGCTGGTAGGAAAGTTTTAGAAAAATCAGATGTTAAGGATATTATTGCTAAAACAATAAAAAAAGCAGCAGAAAGAAGCAAGGAGTTGGGAAGTGAAACAAGATGAGAGGAGAACATAAAATAGCACATATTGGAAGATTAATAAGGGAACACTCTCATGGATTCAGACTGATATCTGATCCAGTTGCTATAGAATTATTAGAGATAATGATTGCAGAGGAACCTACAAATCATAGACCAAAAAACGATGATAGGGTCGGTAGAAGTGCAGAAGAGCAAAAGTGGTACGACCTAATTACTGCTATACCTTCAATGTACCAGTTTAAGCTGACAGACAGAATTCCTGATTACTTTGATATGGCTAATGAGGCAATGAAAGTCATGCATGAACAAGGATTAGATGTTACACACCATATAAGAATGCTAACAAGATATTCCGAAGCAACTGGAATCCCATACAAACCACCTAAACTTAATGGAAATAAAAGGGTACCTGCTTAATAAAAAACCATTAAAAAGAAATAATCAATAAAGAAAAAAAATCAATAAAAAACTTATCAATAAATAAAAATAATCAATAATAAAAAATGAAAACAATTCAACAAGCAAAAGAAGCAAAGAAAGCAAGCATCAAATTAGCTACAGCAACAACAGAAGAAAAAAATAATGCTTTAAAAAATATAGCTTCTGCTTTGGAAAAAAATAAACAAAAAATAATCAAAGAAAATAAAAAAGACATAAAACAAGCAAAAAACATCTCAAAATCACTAATTAAAAGACTAAAGCTTGATGAAATAAAATTAAAAGAATTAATAGATGGAATTAAGGACTTGATAAAACTTGAAGATCCTGTTGGAAAAACATTAGAAGCAAAAGAACTTGACAAA
>CAZOXR010000083.1:0-3992 GCA_964583885.1 uncultured Methanosarcinales archaeon
GGCTCAAGCGCAAACCTGAATAATTGCTCGCCTCTCTCATTGGTTTTCCTTATCTCAACAACAACAGGAAACGAGTACTGATAAAAAAACTCATAGATCTTTGTAGCTGTTATTGATGATAATATTGCTGCTAAACCACCTGCTCCGCCAAAGTTAGTAGGGGTTATAATGCCGCCTTGTCTTGGCCTTATATCCAGATAAGGATTCCACCAGGGGTTATAGCTTAATGACACAGTTGCATCATGATATCTTGTCAGTGGATAAAAAACATATTGACTTAATAGGCCCTGTATTGTATCATAATACTGGTCATTCTCATCAGCACTCGGCCATGAAAATGTTCTCTGGTTAAAGATTCCCATCACATCCATAGCATTCTTTGTTTTTTCTTTTATGAGCTCTTTCACTTCAATTAAGCTCCATATCCTCATGTTCTGGGTTCCTACTGTCATCTCATATATGGGGGGCAGCCTGCCTTGGTCCAGGCCGTAAAAAGCAGAATAATAATTACCTACATGTTTTCCAATAAAGCAGTTTTGTGATTCGTAATTGGCTATCTCATAAGCCATTTCATACATCTCAGCAAGGTCAGATTCTATTGATATGCTGAATTCATCTATCTTTTGGGTTGTTCCCCCTCTTTTAACCTCTAAAGGGTATTTAACATAAATATTGATGTAATCATCAGTTACTGCAGCTGTTGTTTCAATATCTCCTTGTTCTTTGATGTCATAACCCTGATTTTCTAGCTCATCAAAATTCAGGATTGATTTAAGCTCATTATTTATGTACCTGTCAAGCTGCTCTTCTATTGAATTATCACCCTGGGTAATGCACTCCCTTCCGCTCCTGCATAACATCGGCATCTTGCTTGCAAATATGCAGTTTCCCTGGCAGTCATTATCGCTTTTCATATAATACCAGTATGGAACCAGGAAATTTGTTCCTGGAAAAAACTCTAATGCGTCACCCTCTGTTGGCTGCGCATAATTTGGAGCCAGGCCTTCAAAATAGATATAGCCGCCGTGCTCCTGCAGGATTTTCATTCCCTGCTCTGCTTTAATCTTCATACTGCTTTCTACATAATTTGATATTGGCAATAACTCTACAGGAACCTCTGCTGCTCTTTTTATCCCAGGCGCTGTTCCTTTTCTTAGGATATCAGTTTGAATATATATCAAAACTCCTGCTGTAATCAGGATTACGATTCCTACAATTATGAAAATGGTTACCTGTGATTTTTTTTCTTTAAACATCTATTTCTTCACCTCTTTTTTATTTTAACAACTTCTTCATCTCAAACACAAACTTTTTTGCTCTGTCAAGTGATGTTATTGCTTTTGACTTCTTAAGGTCCTCACCCATTTGATACTGAAAAACTGACCTTTTTTCCCTTTCAAATTCAAAAGACTCTATGATTGAATCAACTTTTGAAGAGATTATTTCAAGAGCTTCTTCTTTAGCTGTTTCATATTCTTCCAATATTTCTTTTTTTAATTTATTCCTCACAAAAACAATTAGGCAGTCTTCTGTAACTTTGTGGCTTATTTTATCCCCTGCTTTATAACCTAAACTTAATAAAACAGCATTTGCAATGTAAAACATAGAATAATAAGCAGCCACAATAATCCACAAATAAGGCTTATATTTTTCATCTTCCAGTTCAAGAAGCCTCTGAGCAGTTTCTAAAGACAATTCACTATTTTTAACATACATATTCTTAGCAGTTTCGTTTTTTTCTTTCTTTAAAAGAAATTCTTCTAAATATTTGGATACATCAGATTCCGCTTTTTTTATTCTTTCTTTGTCAATCATTTTCTCATCAGATTATAAAAATTTTCAATTCCATAGGGGACTATATAATTATCCACTGCTTCTTTAACAACATTAGGTTCCTTAGATGACAACATCTTTAAGAATTCATTCTCATTAAAAACTAATGAATGAATCTTTAAAGGGATCAATCTTAAGACTCTTTTTATATCATTCTCAAAAAATTTTTCATTTGAAATAAACAATAAATCAATATCTGAATTCTTATGGTAATTTCCTTTGGCAAATGAACCGAACAAGAGCATTATAAAAAATGAGGTTCTTAATTTTGGCATTATTTCTTTATATATCTGCTTTAGGTCCTTGTTTTTAAGTATTTCATCGGCTCTTTCATATTCTGCAAAAAATAACTCTTCAGCTGCACTCCACCTGTTTAAAGTGCATAACAGGCTTTTTCCAACATTTTTCTTTTTTAATATATTTTTTTGCAGAAGCCTCTTTACAGCAATATGGGTAATTTTGTAGTCTGAATTTATTTTTTTAGACAGCTCCCTAATAGTAAAGCTAGAATCCTCTTTCAACATCGCCATTATTATTTTATTTTCAGTTTTCATTTTTATGTATCTATATACATAATATTATGTATTTAAGTACTTTATGCTATATCATTACTAAATAAACCATTTTTTGGTAACATGTTACTAATATTCCTTTTTAATAATAGTATCTCTTTTCACCTCTTTTTTTAACATTGTGGAAATGAAGGGGGGCAATCTTTTTCTACAGCTTCAGGCGCTGAAGTTGCACCAGTTGCTTCGCCGCCTGATGCAGTAAACCCGCCTGATGATGATTGCACTGCTGTTGTTCCTTCATCAAAATTACCGAAAACCCCGACTGTCTGGGATGACTCTGATTCAACAGCCAGTTCTTCACACCACCCATTATTTTCTCCATCATATTTCCATTTATCAAACCTGATGCATATGCTGTCTATCTTAGCTAAATCATAATAAGACCATGTGACTGAAGCAATACCTCCTGGCTCTAATTTGTAAAAATCTGGGTAGGGCATATTATAGCCGTTGGATACTTCTGGAGTGCTGCATCCATCTCCGATTAATTCAATCCTATATGTAATATTCCCGTCTTCATTTAAACCATTATCTTCCTTTTCATAATCACGCATGCTATCTACTTGCTGTTTTGTGTAAGGATGAGTTATATACCATGAGATTTTGTATAGGTAACCCAAAGGAGATACTTCATC
This sequence comes from uncultured Methanosarcinales archaeon, assembly GCA_964583885.1. GTDB lineage: Archaea > Nanobdellota > Nanobdellia > Woesearchaeales > CAZOXR01 > CAZOXR01. Next base: position 3,041 of record CAZOXR010000083.1, read on the forward strand.
AGCTTCTAACTTAGGGAACCATTTTGGTGTAAAGCTGCATCTATATCCTTCATCCCATGAGCCGCCGGCATACTCTATTCTTTTTCCATTTGCCCACATAATGTTTCCTAGTTGTGAAGCGCCGCTTGAAACAAAATGCCCTGGATAGTCCTGGATCCAGTGCTCTGAGTGAGGACTATCACGCCATTCATCACAAACAGCTGATGCATAATCACCAGCAAGTGTATAGCCCCATATCTTGCCAATTCCTCTTGGATCCCATGTTATATCCGTGTTAATCAGGTCTTCAAGCGGTCCTGTAACCCACTCCCCTATCTCTAAAGCACCTCTTGATGGATGTAGGATTGCAGTAAATCTTCATGCCCAGAGTTTTTTCCATCGTATGTCCTTGAACTTTTTTTCCTCTGCTTCAACATTGTCGTGGTTAAATTCTATTTCATATAGTCTTTGTTCTATTTTTTTTTCTCCTTTTTGTTCGTCTACTCTAGCACCAGCCAATTCTGTTGCATAGCCACCCTCTTCTTTTATTAATTTTCCACCTTCATAGGTGTATGTTACTCCCCCTTCTACACCAACATATTTATTATCCCCTACAGGCTGCAGTGTAACAGTTTTATCTGGACTTATTGTATAAGTATATGTTGTTGGTGTAACCTTCATGCTAAATAATCTGCCTGCATTTGGACTTAGACCATCAGCTGGATAATACCTTACTTTTTGCCCATTAAGCGTTCCTTCGAAATAAGCAAATCCCTCATCCAGCATTTCCGCATCCCTTTCAAGTTTGAGTCTCTTTCCTTCTTCAGGAATGAAAATTTCTACATCGGCTATTGGGTAGTCTTTTTCTCTTGTTAATCTTGCTCTTTCTAATTCTGCTAATCTTTCTCTTTCTAATTTTGCTAATCTTTTTCTTTCTAATTCTGCTAATCTTTCTCTTTCTAATTTTGCTAAT
>CAZOXR010000084.1:0-3981 GCA_964583885.1 uncultured Methanosarcinales archaeon
CTAAAAGCTGGATAATTATGCTAGAGACAACTAAAGAAAAACTAGTTAAGATTGATGCAGAAGTGCTGAGTATATTAACTCAAAAAGGCTTTTCCGGCATTCTTCTTTTTTCATCAATGCCTCATCCCCAGCTAATCCAGCTCTGTAAAAAAAATAATATTGACACCAAGAACCTCCATATTATCTGCTGCTTATGCAACCAGGTTTCTTCAAAAGACAAGAATATAACACACACAAGAACCCAGAGCATAAAAGCATTGACTGAAATCTCAATGGCTTTTAGCAAACCAACTGAAAAATTTATTGGTAAGAAAAGTTTCTTCTTTCTTGATTCTGTTTCTGGTATGTCGATGCAGAATAACCCAAGACAGTTTGCAACATTCATCCACAGCACATTGGTAAACCTCAGGCATAAAAACATGAATGGCGTGTTGATATCAATAGAAAATGAAATAAACAAAGAAGTTAGGGCAGAAGTGACTCAGTTTTGCGATAAGGTCGTAAAGATATAATCATATGATTCTATTAAGCAGGAAAAGGTGATATATTGCTGTTCCATATAAGAAACAAATGTTCCACCAAATACCATGATAAAAACCAACAAGATAAAAAGGGCAGGTCTTAAAATAGAAAATATTTTAAACCTCTTAATCAAATAATAAGATAAGGTAGCTAAAAATGCAATTTTCAGACGGGTATTACAACCATCATCCAATGGCTGACTACCATAATGCAATGGACCCTGAAAGTTATGGGGAAGCTCCTCCTGGCGTTGAGCTGGGAATACAGGACATTGGAATGAGTGTTCCACTGGGCATCTCTGCCCAAAACGTTGCAGGAATCTATTCAAAGATAAGGATGGGAGCTGGCAGCTTAGAAATTGGTTTTCCAGGTGTTGGAGCTGGCCAAAGACAGGCTCAAACACCAGGCATGTACGGCAAAGATCAGAGACAGGCCTTAAGAGAATTAGGCCAAATCAACGAAATCAAATTCACAACACACGCTGCTTATAATGTACAAGGAATGACCGGCCAAGATCAACAGGGAAATTTCGCATTAACAAGAGCAAGGATGGCGCAGCATGAAGTGCAAAGGGCTATTGATTTTGCTGCTGATGTTTCTGGTGGCGGCTCAGTTGTTGTTCATACAGGAGAATGGGAAAGGCCATTAACAGAGATAAAGCTTCCAGAAGATCCTGAAAAAAATTACTCAAGAAGAAACGATTCTCCAAATGACAGGTTGATGTTCAAGAAAAGGATAACAGAAGATGCTGATGCCCAATTCCAGTTAATTGATGACCGTACAGGCCAGTGTTTTACAACAGTGCAAAAGGATAGACTAGTTGCGTATCCTGTATGGAATAAAAGCGATAAAAATGATGCATACACTGATTCCAGGGGAAGAACAGTTAACCCTGGTGATTATATTGACTATGATGGTGATTTGATAGAAAACCCACTTGATCCTGAACGAGGCCGTGTTCCAAAATTCGATGAAAAAAAAGGAAGGTTTGAGACAGCATACCTAAGCTGGGATGATTTTAAAGACATTGCTAAAGAAACAAATGATATTACAAAGAGGAATCTTGCAAGAGAAGGAAAAGAGCTAAACTGGTATAATGAAAGCACGCAATCAGAAGCATTTCTTCACGCAACTCTGGATACACAAGAAGGAAATTCCAGAGGATGGGCAATGTATTACGGAAGGTCAGCAGGAGACCAGATAAAGGTTCTGCAGAAACTGAAAGAAGCAAAGAAATTCTATGAAAAATTAGACAAGAACATTCCTGAAGAGGAGAAATGGAAGATAATGAAGCATGATCAAAGCCTACACAGGCATGCTCCTGAGTTGATACATATAGAAACAAAACACCCTCTGAAGATGATCGAGAAAGCAATCAGTGACGCTGAAAAAGATATAGAATTCGCAAGACAGTCATCAACATCACAGGAGCAGCAGGCAAGAGATACATTTGAGACAAAACAGCATATCAGAGAGCCATGGAAATATATGAGAACTCACGGCATAAGAGGCTATGCAGAAGCTGGCTTGCATGCTTACCAAAAAACAAGTGATCCAAACAACCCAATAACAATTGCAATGGAAAATATCTTTCCAGAAAAGTTTGGGGGCCATCCACAAGAGCTTAAATGGTTAGTAAATGAAGCAAGAACTAAGATGGTTGATTTTCTTACAAAAGAAAAACACATTATGCAGGAAAGCGCTCAGGAAGGCGCACTAGTCGGCCAGCATCCTGACGGCACGCAATATGCAAAAGAAACAGCCAATCCATGGCATGTTCCTGGAATGTCAAAAGAAGAAGCAGAAAAAGTAGCTGAAACGCACATCAAGGCAACTTTAGACACTGGCCATCTGAATCTATGGAGAAAATTCTACCAGCCAGAGCCTGGCAAGACTGCAGAGCAGAATGATGCTGACTTCAGGAAATGGATGTTAGGCCAGATAGAAAGCCTAGCAAAAGACAAGATGATTGGAAATGTGCATTTAACTGATAATTTTGGTTACCAGGATGACCATGTTGCTCCAGGCCAGGGAAATGTGCCTGTTGATGAAATCATGGGGATATTGAAAAAACATGGTTATGATAAAGCAATTACTGTTGAGCCTGGTGCTGATGCTTCTACTGATGTCTCTGACTTCCATGGCCTGATGAAGACATGGCGGCATTTCGGCAGCCCAATCTATGGCGCTGGTGGAGGTGGTGGAGTTTCTACTACCTTCTCTGATGTGCAGTATTCTTACTTTGGCCAGAACAGGCCTCCTTACTATGTATTTGGGCCATATGCTCCATCAAATGACTGGACACTCTGGTCAGCAGTGCCAATGGAGTAAACTCCTATAAAGATGGTATTGAAAAAAGTTTTTTTTGTAATATCTGTTTTTCTAATTCTGATCATTCCCCTTTCACTTTCACAATCAGCTGATTACACTGATTATCATATCTATGAAGGGTATCCTGATTTAAGATGGGATGTTACTTTTCTCCGTATAGGATATGATGATGAGCAAAAAGAATTTATAACATTGATTAAGTTTGAGCAGGAATATACAACTCAAATAAGAGCAACATTAGTATTAAATCTTCGTAATTCTTTAAATGGAAATGATTTAGATGTAGATGTACTGCCAATAACCAACTGGCCATCTACTCCTATAAGCCATAACAACCAGCCATCATATGGCTCTCTAGCGCGTTCTTTGATTATAACTCCAACACAAACTAGCTATACCATAATAGTACGTGATTTGCCTGCTAATACAAAAGGAATTGCTTTGAGAGCAGGCAGTGTTGGGAATAATGAGAAGATAATAACAATAGAAAGTTTGGATATAGATGAAAGATCAGCTAGACAGGTAAGAGTGATTGCAACTTCTACTGTAAAACAACCCTCAGAGATTAACGACTGTCAATCATGTGTGGATTTAGGGTTTTTGTGGTGTTATGGTGGAATTGGCAGTTATAGTAACAAATGCAGACCTGTTGATGATGATTTATGCATATCCCAAGCAAGCGGGATTTTTATTTCCAATTCAGCTAATTGTGTACAGCCGTCGGAATTAAATAATTGCGATGCTTGTAATTATGCTGGTTTCTTATGGTGTGAAGGTGGCAGTGGAGATTATGAAAATATCTGCATATCTGATGAAGATTCAATATGTGGGCAAACTGGAGGAGAGTTGATTAGTGATTCTAGAGCATGCCCTCCTAGGAAAGGGTATGTGTATTTGTTGCCTCCTTTGGCCCGTCTTGCAAGAGATGTCGATAAAGAAGAGGCTAGTTCAGGAAGGGCACTTTTTGAATCTTTTTGGAAAACAAAAGAAGAACAAGTAAAAGATGGGGTTTCAGATTATAATTCTGTTCCCCAGGTTTATCAAGAGATTGCATCAAATTATGGTCATGCAGACGCAGATTCATTTAGTACAACCCATAGTGATTATATAGATAGTTCATCTTTTGAT
>CAZOXR010000085.1:0-3945 GCA_964583885.1 uncultured Methanosarcinales archaeon
AATCAGAACTCCAGCCAAACATCTCTCCAACTGGCATCTTAGCCTTAACAATAACTAAGCTTCCTTCCTGCTGCATATCTAATAACTGCCCTCTTTTGTTAGAAATCAACTTAGAAATTTCACCCATATAATCTGCAGGAGCTTCAATATGCAGTATCTGCAATGGCTCCAGCATTAGTGGGCCAGCGGTCATCATACTTCCACGAATAGCTTCCCTTATTGCAGGATAAAGCTGAGCAGGTCCACGATGAATAGCATCTTCATGCAGTTTACAGTCTGTTAATTTAACCTTTACTTTGGCGCATGGCTCTTTTGCAATAGGGCCTGCATTCATAACATCCTCAAACATGTCCATGACCATCTCCATTATCTCTCCAATATGAACAATGCCTCTTGTCGTATCAATCAATACATTGCCATTAAAAATATCTTTTACCTTATCAGCTACCTTGGTATTATAACCGCATTCAACAAACTTATCCCTAATTTTCAAATCCTTTTTCTTGATTCTCATCTCTGGGATATCTCCTTTTTTTATCAATTGATAAACACTTTCCTCTAATGCCTCTACTTCAAAAAATAAGTGATTATGCTTGTTTGGAGATTTGCCCATCATTTCCCTGCCATTCTTTGTTATTGTTTCACGATAAACAACAATTGGAGGCGAGCTCTGAACTTCAACTCCTTTCTCGGATTTTATCCTGTTTTCAACAACCTCTAAATGCAATTCACCCATGCCATGCATTAGATGCTCTCCTGTTTCTTCATTAATCTCAATCTTTATTGTTGGGTCTTCTTTGCTTACCTGCCTTAGAACTTCGATTAACTTAGGTAAATCACTTGGTCTTTTTGCCTCAATTGCTTTTGTAATAACAGGGTCAAAAATATGCTGGATCTTTTCAAAAGGCTCTGTTTCTGTCAGGGTTATTGTCTCGCCAGCATACGCCTTTACACCTGCAATGCCAATTATATTTCCAGAAGGAACATTATCAACTATCTCTTTTTTTGCGCCATTATATATAAACACCTGCTGGATTCTTGTGCTTCTTTTCTCCCTGTTAAGGTAAACATTGCTTCCTTTGGTCATTGTTCCTGAGAATAATCTTCCGCCTGAGATTTCCCCTGCCTGCGGATCAATAACAATCTTTGTAATGACAAAGAATAATGGTCCTTTTGAATTACATTTTAATAATGACTTGCCTTCTTCGCTTTCTAAATCACCATGCCATATCTTTGGGATTCTGTAAGCTTGTGAAACCAAAGGATCAGGAAGATGCTTTATTACAATATCAAGCATAACTTCATGCAAAGGAGCTTTTTTCGCAAGCTCTTTTACTGCTTCTTCCCTGTCAACATCATTCTCTACTGAATATGTGTCAATTATGTCCTTGAATGATATGCCTTTTTTCTTCATGTAAGGCAGAGACATGCCCCAGTTCTGAAATGCAGAGCCAAATGCAACAGAACCGTCCTGCACACTAACCTGCCATTTTTCTTTGAATTCTTCTGGCGCAAGCTCTTTAATCAGCTTGTTTACCTCTGCAATCATCTTTACAAATCTTTCCTGCATCTTTTCTGGTGTAAGCTTTAATTCCTTCATGAGCCTGTCAACCTTGTTGATAAACAAGACTGGCTTTACATTCTCTTTTAATGCCTGCCTGAACACTGTTTCTGTCTGCGGCATGACTCCTTCAACTGCGCATACCAAAACAATAGTTCCGTCAACTGCGCGCATAGCCCTTGTTACGTCTCCTCCAAAATCAACGTGGCCTGGAGTGTCAAGCATGTTAATCAGGTATTCCTTGCCTTCTGATTCATGAACCATAGAAACAGATGCAGTATCGATTGTAATTCCTCTTTCCTGCTCATCTTCATGAAAATCCATCTTTAATGCTTTTCCTGCATCCTCTTTTGACATCATGCCTGCTCCTGCTAACAAGTTATCTGTAAATGTTGTTTTTCCATGATCAATATGCGCAGAGGTGCAAATATTCCTGATCTGATCAGGCATCTTCATTATTCTCTGCACTTTGTCAGACATCTTTTCAGCCATTTTATCACCTAGAATGTATGTTTTTCATGAACTGTTTTGTAGTTATGCATCTCTTCAATTGAAAACCAAAGTTCGATTTCTTTTTTTGCCTCTTCTATTGTTTCAGAAGCATGAATCAGGTTTTTAATTGCCATGCCATGCTTATTTGCATGCTCGTAAGAGTGCTGGGCAAAATCTCCCCTTATTGTTCCTGGCGGGGCTTTTCTTGGTTCTGTTGGGCCAACAATCTTTCTTACTGCTTCAACTGCATGAGGGCCTTCCAAAACAAAAGCAATCATAGGTCCTTCTGTTATAAACTCCTCAAGGACTTTATAGAATGGCTTTTTTACATGAGCAGCATAATGTTTTTTTGAAAACTCTTTGTCTACCCATGTCATCTTCATTCCAACTATCTTTAACCCTGCATCCTCAAACCTGGAAATAATCCTTCCGACCATATTCCTCTGCACAGCATCTGGTTTTAATAAGATTAAAGTTCTCGCTATCATTTACTCCCCCTTATATTTAGTGAATCTTTTGCTCCATCTTGTTGTGATGGGCTTTCTTTTTAATTTTAACATATTTTTCTCGCATTTTGATGAGCAAAAATAGAAGATCTTACCATCTATCTTGACATACATCTTTCCTGTTCCTTTTTCAATAAAATTACCGCAAAAGGTACATTTGGCCATTTTAAGCTCCAGTGCCCCTGCCGGTTTTTGTTAATCTTCTTGCTTCTATCTCTGTTTCTCTTAGCATTAAAACATCGCCTTTTTTTACAGGTCCTTTTACATTTCTTCTTAATATCTTATTCCTATCCCTTCCATCAAGGATCTTGCATCTTACCTGGATAGCCTCTCCTCTTGTTCCAGTCCTTCCTAGGATGTCTTCAACCCTGGCAGGCACAGCATAAGTAAATCTTACAACTCCTTTTGCTGCTGTTTCTTCTCTTCCTTTGCCCTTTTTTTTATCAAATCTTCTTCTGTCTTGTCTTGGTTTTTCATCCATTTTATTTCTTTAACTTTTGAGATAGTTCTTTTAGTAAAGCTGTCGCTTCTCCTTCTTGAACTATTGCTATGCTTGATGTCCCTATATCGATCCCAGCTGCTGCTCCAAGCTCTTCTTTGCTTGGTATTTCTGCGCATAAAACTCCTTTTTCTTCGCATAGAACCGGTATATGCATAACAATTTCAGGCGGTGTTACGTCTTTTGCTACTGCTACAAGCTTTGCATTTCCTTTCTCTATTGTTTTTGTAACTTCATTTGTTCCTTTCTTGATCTTGCCAGTAGTTCTCGCTATTTCTATAGATTCATAAACTTTATCAACAAGTTCTTTTGGTACTTCAGTCATTTTATTTTTTCCTCCAGAGGTATAAGAATTACTTACCTCACTCACCCTTTCGGGTTCATCATTCACAGGTATTTTAACAGAGAATATGGGTTGTTTAAAAAGGTTTCGGAAAAACTTTGTTTTTCCGAAGCCCAGAAATGCTTCTCATTTCTTATGTCCTAAGAAATTTCCAAAGATTTCTGGGACACAAAAAATGACAAGGTCATTTTTTAGTGTTTCTATTATTTTTCTTTCTTAAACTCTTCTATAGCATCTGAGAATTCTATCTTGCTGAAATCAGGCCAGAATTTGTCTGTGAAATAAACCTTTGAGTTTGGGCTGTCCCATAGCAATAAGTCAGAAATTCGCTTCTTTTTCCCGTTGATTATGGTAAAATCCGGCGGCAGGAAATATGATGAATATATATTCTCTTTGATTGTGTCTTTGCTTATTGTTTCTGGGTCTAGTTTTCCAACCCGTACCTGCATTGCAAGTAATTTACAGGCATCAATAATCTCTTCCTGGCCGTCATAATTAATACAGAAATTAAGGAAGTAACTATCATAATCCTTTGTTGCATCAA
>CAZOXR010000086.1:0-3936 GCA_964583885.1 uncultured Methanosarcinales archaeon
AGTGCTGAAAAAGCAAAAATCACTTTGATGTGGGAGAGGGACACTACAAATCTGGATGGTAGCGAAACTAAAGATGTAAAAGCATTTAATATATACTATAAAGAAGAAGCAAAAATTAGCGAATTAGAAACCCAAAAACAAAAAGTAAACATTATCAAATTCTTTACTGGGTTCCCATACATGAACCTTTTAAAAATTAATGATGATCCAATAAATATCAATGAATTAAATTGCGAAACAATATCTAAGCCAAAATGCGAATATACTATTTCTACAAAAATTGAGTCTGGGAAATTGTATTGGTTTGGAATAACAGCATTAGATGAAGAAAATAATGAACATAAAGAAGTTTTTATTAAATCATTTGGAGTACCATAAATGTTAATATCCATTTTCTAAAACACAAAATTATTTAAATAATGCGTTAACACTTTTTAATATGATAAAGCTCCCTTTTGAGGATATTGTTTCTAAGATAAAAGAAAAAGGCAATCTGACAGAAGAGGAAATTAATTCTAAGATTGATGAAAAGACAAAGCAGCTTTCAGGTCTGATAAGCAAAGAGGGTGCTGCGCATATTATTGCGAATGAGCTTGGCATTAAGCTTTTTGAGGACTTTTCAGGCAAGCTGCAGGTGAAAAATATTTTAGCAGGGATGAGGGATGTTGAGACAGCAGGTAAAGTCCAGCAGATTTTTGAAACAAGGGAATTTAAGACAGAGAAAAGAGAGGGAAAAGTCGCTTCTTTAGTTATCGGCGATGAAACAGGAACAATAAGAATTGTTTTGTGGAATGACCAGACAGACAATATAACTAACCTAAAGCAGAATGATGTTGTCAAGATTGTTGGAGGATATGTCAGGGAAAATCAAGGCAGAAAAGAAGTGCACCTTAATGAAAGAAGCAAGATTATGATAAATCCCGAGGGTGTGGAAATCAATGGAGTCAAAGAAGCTGAGGAAATAAGCTCTGAAAGGAAGAAAATAAAAGACTTAAATGAGGCAGACAATGGTGTAGAATTAATGGGGACTATAGTGCAGGCATTTGATCCCAGGTTTTTTGAAGTATGCCCGGAATGCAGTAAAAGAGCAAAAATAGGGGAGGATGATAAGTTTTCATGCGGGCAGCATGGAGTTGTAAATCCAGATTATTCATATGTTTTTAACATTGTTCTGGATGACGGAACAGAAACTATAAGAACTGTTTTTTTCAGAAACCAGATGGAAAAATTATTAGGAATGAGCAAAGAGCAGATAATGCAGTATAAGGATGCTCCGGAGAAATTTGATGAGGTCAAGAACGATTTGCTGGGAAAGCAGGCTAAGATTGTTGGCAGGGTGAATAAAAATGAAATGTTTGACAGGATGGAATTTGTAAGCCAGCTGGTTTTTCCCAATCCAAGCGCTGAAGAGGAGCTTAAAAGAATAGAAAAAAATGATGTTTAAGACTCATTTGGCTTTTTCTCTGTTTGTTGGACTGACCATTATAAAATTATTGGGTATAGAGAACCAAATTCTGTTTTTGATTTTTTTATTGTTCTTTGCAGTTTTTCCGGATATAGATGAGAAGAGCTCTAAGATAAGCAAAAAAACCAAGATATTGTCAATGCCGATAAACTTTTTATTCAAACATCGCGGTTTTTTTCATACTGTTTATTTTCCATTTATTTTGTCTGTTTTGTTTTTTATTTTAGATGAAGGTATTTTAGGGATGGCCATACTTGTAGGTTATTTATCCCATCTTTTTCTGGATTCTTTGACAAAGTCAGGTGTCAGGATTTTTAAGCCTTTTAAGCTGAGATTTTATGGTTTTTTTAAAGTTGGAAAGTTTTTTGATTATTTTTTGTTTTTGCTGTTTGTTATAGCTGATATTTATCTAATAATTAATTTATAGTTTCTAATATATATTTCAGAGTAGCACTGGACACATTAATTCTTTAAAATTTGGGCTTTACAGGCTCTGAAACCTTAAAATTCCTATTTTAGAGCACTGGACATCCTCGCGTGAGATATTTAAATCAGCTTAACTTTACTATGGTTTGAAGTGTTTAAAAAGCACTTTACCTCGCTCTCTGGCACCATTGCAGTGCCTAAATAAGGGAGTTTGAAATAAAACGGGAATACCAAGAGGTGGTATATATGGAAACCGAAAAAATAGAAGAAGGCAATACGCCTGAAAAAAAATTCAGCACTGGAGCAATTAGTGCTACTGTATGGAAAAACAGCAGTGTAAGCAAACAGACGAACGAGCCTTTTGAATACAGGTCAGTTTCGTTGCAGCGACGCTATCAGGACAAAGACGGTGTTTGGAAGACATCTAATTCTTTAAGGATAAATGACCTGCCAAAGGCATCTTTGGTGCTGGACAAAGCATACGAGTACATTGTTCTTAAAGAGAACCCTGAGCAGCTGGCTGCTGCATAATTTTTTTCTTTTTTTAATATAAATAAAAAAAAATATAAAAGAAGGTGAATTACCATGAAACAAGAATTAAAGGTAAAAATGGTTGAAGAACCAAGAAAAGAGAAAGAGGTTGGAGGTCTTCCAGGTGTTGGCGCTGCTACAGCTGCCAAACTGGAAGATGCAGGCTACAATACCCTGATGTCAATAGCTGTTGCCAGTCCTGGCGAATTAGTAGATGCTTCAGGAGTTAGTGAAGCTATTGCGAGGAAAATGATACAGGCAGCAAGGTCTGCTTTAGACATGGGCTTTGAGTCCGGAATTGAGCTGTTAGAGAGAAGAAAGAGTGTTGGAAAGATAACCACAGGCAGTGTCAATTTTGACAAGATGATGGAAGGAGGGTTTGAGACAGGAGCAATTACTGAGATATTCTCAGAGTTTGGCGGTGGAAAGACCCAGATGGCGCATATACTCGCTGTTAATGTGCAGAAACTGAAGCAGGACAAAGACCCGATTGTCGTCTATATTGACACAGAAAACACTTTCAGGCCTGAAAGGCTGCAGCAGATTGCAAAAGGCGCTGGCCTTGATCCTGATAAAGCTTTGAAGAATATAATGGTGGCAAGGGCCTACAATTCAGACCACCAGATGCTGCTGGCAGAAAGGGTTGGAGACATGATAACCAATAAAGGGCTGAACATCAAGCTGGTCATAGTTGATTCTTTGACAGCACATTTCAGAGCAGAGTTTATCGGCAGAGGGACATTATCAGAAAGGCAGCAGAAGCTTAACAGGCACATGCATACACTGCTTAAGCTGGCGGATACGCATAATCTATGCGTCTATGTGACTAACCAGGTAATGGCAAGGCCAGATGTCTTTTTTGGAGACCCTACCCAAGCAATTGGAGGGCATATAGTAGCGCATGCATCAACATTCAGGATTTACATGAGAAAAGGTAAGAAAGGAAGTAGGGTTGCGAAGCTTGTTGATTCTCCAAACCTCCCTGAAAGTGAGTGCAATTTCTATGTTGAGACAGCTGGATTGAGAGACGTCTAATTTTTTTTCTTTTATTTTTAATTTTTCCGAAACTTACAAAATTCAAAAAATTTTGAAGTTCGAAATTACCCCATAATTTCGAAACCTTTTTAATATAACCTTATTTTTCTAGTCAATATGATATTCAAAGAAAATCTATTCAAGGGTAAAGTTGTAGTTGTTACAGGCGGAGGAACTGGAATCGGTTTAGCTACAGCAGTTAATTTTGCAAAGCTAGGCGCAAAGCTGGCTATAGTGAACAAAAGCCAGGAAGAAGCAGATGAAGGAGTCAAAGAAATAAGCAGATACACTGAATGTTTTGGAGCAGAAGCAGATTTAAGGGATTATGAATCAGTAGAAGGGTTTTTTAAGAAAGTAATTGAAAAATACAAAAAGATTGATATTCTGGTTAATAATGCCGGAGGGCAGTTTTTGGCCCCTATTGAGAAGATAAGCCCGAATGGTTTTGATGCTGTTGTTAAAACTAATCTATACAATAT
>CAZOXR010000087.1:0-3849 GCA_964583885.1 uncultured Methanosarcinales archaeon
CACCAGGTGGTGATGGTTTTTCAAGACAATTAGATAAGCTTCTTCATGGGTGTCTTCTTTTTCAAGAACAAACTGGCCTTCCAGAAAGCCTTTTGCGTCATTTATCTCCTGTAAACTAAGATTGTTAAGCTTTAATTCATTTAATATAATCCTGACTGCCATATCAATGATTTTTTTGTCTGTGTTGAGGTAAACAGCAAAAAAACCATAATCAAGAGATGGCTCGTGATGTACATTTACTTCATAAGCCAGGCCTCTTTTGGTTCTTATCTCTTCAACTATTCTTCCCGATTGGCCACGACCTAATAAAGCCTTGATCAAATCCAAAACATAGCTGTCTTTAGATGTTCTTGGAACTGTTTTATAGCCTAAAACAACATATGAACTAAGGATCTTTCTTTTTTCTGTTTTCTTGATTATTTTTTTCTTCAAAGGCTCATCAACCTCTTTAACTTTTAATATTTTTTTTGATTTAAAATTCTTAAATTTATTTTCTATCTTTGAAATATCGCCAACAACAGAGATAACGATATTATTTGGAACATAATATCTTTTGTAATAATCAATAAGATTATTTCTTGTCATTTTCTTTACAGCTTCGATTGTGCCGTAAACAGGGTTTTTTGCTGGATGCTTCTGAAACAAGGTTTTATTAAACAAAACCCATTGATAGAATCGTGGCTGGTCATTGACCATATTTATCTCTTTAAGAATGATTTTTCTTTCTTTTTCAAGAGCTTTTTTATCAAATAAAGGGTTCTGAAGAATATCAGAGATTATTTCTAAAGCAATGTTAAAATGCTTCTTTAAAACCCTGATGTAAAAACAGGTTCTTTCATTTGAAGTATACGCATTTAACTCTCCGCCTAATTTTTCAATCTCATTTGAGATAATTATGGAATTTGGCCTTTTTTTAGTGCCTTCAAAAATCATATGTTCGATAAAGTGGGAAATGCCAAAGATTTGCTTGGTTTCGTTATTTGAGCCTACCCTGACGCAGACCTCAATAGTTACAGATGAAGAAGGCCTTTTATGATGGATTAATGTCAGACCATTAGAAAGCATTATCTTTTTCATAGTAATTAAAAATGTTTATATATACTATAAAAACATTTCTTTTATATAAGGTAAAGTTTACAAGTTACAATAATCATTAAAAAATAATTATCAATAAGGTAAAGTTTATAATTTCCATTCATTAAATAATCAATAAAAAATTATCAATAAACAAAGAATCAATAAAAAAAACTGTGCTCCAGCCGCATTTTTTCCGAAGGAAAAAATGCAGACAGACCTTAGCAAAAATCGGACTTAATTGCGTCGCAGACCGATTAAGCACAATAGACCCGATTTTTGCTTAATAAAATTATTTTTACTGGTTAGAAAATTTACTTTACATTTACAATGAAAAAACTTCAGGAATACATGAAAGAAAAAAAGATTGATTTCTGCTTATTCTATAACCTGGACCATGATAACAAGGATAATAATATGTTCTATTTCAGCAAATATAAAGGAATTGGAGCATTAATAATCGGAAAAAGGAAAAAATACCTTATTGTGCCTGATATGGAGTATGAAAGAGCAAAAAACAAAGGAATAAAAGTGTATAAATGGCAAAAAAAGAGATTATTTGAGCAAATTTACAAGCTAAACAAAAAAAACAAGATAAAAAACAAGAAAATAGGTATTGACAAGGAAAAATTCACCTTAAAGATTTACAGTTATTTCAAAAAGCATTTCAAAGCAAGAACAATTGATATTTCCGGTATGTGCCTTAAATTAAGAGAGATAAAAACAAAAGAAGAAATAATGATAATAAAAAAAGCATGTAAGATAACTGATAATATACTAAAGAAATGTTTCAAACAATTCAGGAAATTCAAGACAGAAATGGATGTTGTTGATTTCCTAGAGAATGAAACAAAAAAAGCAGGAGCAGAATTATCTTTTAAGCCAATTGTTGCTTCTGGAAAAAACTCAGGTATTCCTCATTACGAGCCAAAAAATACAAAATTAAACAAAGGTTTCTGCGTTATTGATTTTGGTGTCAGATACAGGGAATATGGCTCTGATGTGACAAGAACAATATATATTGGAAAGCCAAAAAAGAAAGAGATAGAGATGTACAACTTGCTTCTAAATGCTCAAAAAGGAGTTATTGATAATATAAAAGCTGGTGAAAAATGTTCAAAATCAGTAGAAACAGCAAAAAACAAGCTAGGAAAGTATAACAAATATTTCATACATGGTCTTGGGCACGGCCTAGGATTAGATATCCATGAACTGCCAAACCTAAAAGAGGAATCAAAAGATTTATTAAAGAAAGGGATGGTTTTAACTGTTGAACCAGGGATATATTTTCCAAAGAAATTTGGCATAAGGATAGAGGATGATGTTCTTATAAATAATAACAAAGAAATCCTGACAAAAACAACAAAAAAATTACTAAAAAAATGAAATACAACGAAAAGAGCTTTAACAAAGAAGTCAAGGAATACATGCAGAGATTAAAAGGAAAGGTAAAAGACAAGGTCGTATTTGTTATTTTAGATATGCACCACAAAGATGCTTTTTATTCTTTAGCGCCATTATCAAGAGCCATACATAATCTTGAAGGAGATATGCATGTAGTCATAATAGACAAGAAAAACAAGACTTTTGATGTTCTGAGAGATATATGGAGGGTTTACAGGGATCACCAAAAAAAGCTAAAGACAAAGAAGGTAAAGGCCATGGCCGGTTTTATAAAGGAAGTAAACAAAAGAACAAATAAAAAGGTTTTCAAGGAGATATTCAAAGAACCTGATATCTTTCTAAAAGCAGATAAATGCGGTTTCAAGGGAACAATGGATATAGACTACAAATACAGGTGGCACAAAAGACACAGATGGAAAGAATTAATGAAAACAACAACAAGGATATGGCGACAAGGTTATAATCTAAAAAATAAAGAAAAAGTAAGTGTTGGTTTTGTTCTGGTGCCTGCTGAAAAAGATATAGAGCTGCCATTAGAGGATTATCTGGATTCGTTCTCAATTGCGTTGGCATTAGGATTGTCAGCAAAGAGATTCAAGACAAATGTAAGCATGGGTGCAACAACTGACAGGCACTCTTTGCTGGCAAAAGCAGTAAGAACATCTGAACTGGCAACAACATTAAGGGGTTGTGAGCTTGACAAAAACATTGATGAAGATGTATTCAAGAAATTCAAAAAATTCTCAGAATTATTGAAAATAAACAGAATAGAATTCACAAGCGCAGCTATTGGGATACATGCTAAAGGATATTATGGAAAGCATTTTTTTGGAGAAGAGATTGGCTATCCAACTCCAAACAAGAAAACAAGATGGAGCAGCCCTGGACAGATGATGTTAAAAGACATATATTCACCACAAACAGCATTAGAAAGCAGAGACCCAATAATGAGGTATGCTGTTACAGAAACGCTTCCAATTGATATTTTTATTGAAACATGTAATATAGACTATAAAGGATTAAGAAAAAGAAGTGATAAGATAAGAGACGTGCTTAAAAGATGCGAATATGTAAGGGTCATAGGCAAAGAGATGAATGGGTATAAAACAGATTTTAAGGTGGGTTTGTTAACAAAAAACAAGAGAATAAAGGAATTCATAAGCTCTGACTGTGATGTAAGGTCATTGATAGATAAGGAAAGCTACAAAGAAACAGGGATAAAAGCAGGAGCATATGCAAATTTTCCAAGCGGGGAGGCGTTTGTGACGCCTGAAACAATGAAAGGAGTTATGGTTGGTGATGTTGTCATAAATATAGACAGAAGCTATGTTATACCTGAAAAAAGCCCTATTGTTGTTGAGTTTAATGAAA
>CAZOXR010000088.1:0-3552 GCA_964583885.1 uncultured Methanosarcinales archaeon
AAAGAATTTTACCTGGTTACAACAGGATTGGTTCTGGTTTGTGGAGGATGTCAGAACAGGGCTTTTCCATCCATTAAGCAGAACTGCATCAGATTATGCTGATGTTTTTGCAAAAAGAAAGTTTGGCTCTGCAGTTCCAAGAAAAGCATCACCTAATAGAGGAAATCCTGCATTTGACAGGGAAGCCTTAAAAGACCATGGAAATTTTAAATACATGGGTAGAAAAGAATATATTGGTACAGGTGAAAATTCAATTAATAAAAATCCGGGGTCAGGACCAATTAACAAATATCCCGGCATCTCAATTCTGGGATTTACCTCGTATCTTACAAACTTAACAAGGATCATGGAAGAGGACCAAAAAAGAGTTGATGGTTTTTTAAAAAGCTTTGTTTATCCTACTGGAAAAACTGATAAAGGTGTTTTTACTGGCTCACCTGAAAAATCAAGCGGAGGTGGCTCTTAAATGGCAGATGGTGTGATTACAGAAGAAATGCCTAAAGTGGCAACAGAAGGTACAATGACAACAGAAGATGTGGAGACAAAAGACAGGTCTTTTGATTTTTTTGAAAGGCTGAATTTGCTAATAGAGGAGAAACAGGTGCATGTAGAGCAAGCAAAAGCTGTTTTGGGTGATGAAGCAGAACTTAGAAAGCATGATAAAAGATGGAAAGCTTTAGGGATTGTCTATGAAGAACATGATAAGTTAAAAAATGACCCTCACCAGTTTATTAACAGTCTAAAAGAAAGGATAGTTGAGGTTGAAGGGTATGATGAGGAATTAGCAAGAGACATAAGGAGCACCAGCCTGGATGACAGCCAGATGCAGACCATACAAGGATTGGCTGCAGAATTAGAAAGACTTCCAGAAGAGCAGGAAATAGGTTTCCTGAAAAGCAGGAGGTATGCACAGTATATATCCCGGATTAATGAGTTTGGAGATGATAAAACAGTTGAAGGATTAAGAAGAGCGCATTCAATAGCTACAGGAGCAGAGAAATATTATTTAGGTGGATATCTAGAAGAGGTAAGACAATGGCCTGAAGCAGCAAGAACAAAAGGAATAGGTTATTTCATCAGAAGGTTGCGTGCTTACCTGAATAACAGAAGAGGAGGATTGGCTTCACAATTTAAGGATAGAGAAGTAGCAGAGATGATCTCAAAGAGTAAAGCAGCAAGAAGGCTGCTTACGTATGAAAGAGAACAAAAATTCTTTGAAAATGTAAGGGATTATATCATAGCAGTAAGAAAAGACCCAAATTGGATAGCGAAGTTTGTTGACTTAGACGGCAAACCAATAAAGATGAGTTATTATGCAAAAGGAGGGTTCCATAATAATCTAAAAAAGCATAGAAATTTTATCAAGATTGTCAGAGAAGAATTCGGCAATGATGAATTTGCAGATTTTCTTAATGATTTAGAAAAGAAATACAAAGAAGAGCCGTCTGCAGAAGTAGAAACTGCAATTGTACAACTGGATAGCACGTTAAAGTCTGCTCCATATCAAACAAGAAATGTGATTCTTCCTGCTGCAGAGCAATTAGCAGGAATATTTGCAACCAGGATTAAAGAGATAGAGGGAGAAATGGAAAAAGGATTAGACAGATTAAAAGGATTCCTGAGGGACAGGATAAAAGAGATTGCAGAATCTCCTAAAAAAAGCGCAGCCAGATTAATGAAAAGAGCAAGGGCTGAGGAATCAAGGATAAGGCGTTATTGGCGCGGGATAAGGAAGAGGTTTGACAGGCAGGAGGCAGCATTATCACGAAGGATTGTAGGTTCAGAAAAATATGCTGAGTTAATAGAAGAGAATGACCTGACTCCTGCTGTAATGAATATCAAAAGGATTAATGATGGAAAATCAGCATGGATTAAAGATATGCGCAAGTTGACACAAATGGCAAGAAGAAATCCAATGTCAGCAGCAAGAGTAGCAGCAAGAGTGATGGTAGGGGCAGCTACAGCAGAAGAAAGCATAAGCATGGTAGATAGAATCAGTAAAATGATGGAGGAATCTGTTGATGCAATACAGATTGAAAGGATGATAAAAGAGCATATGGAAACAAATCACATGCAGGATAGGATAGTGCTGTGGTTAAGCCAGTTAGGAATCATTACAGAGGAAAGTAGATCAGGATTAGCTGAAAAGGAAAGAGAAGTCTGGTCATTGATGGCTGGTTCAACTGGAACAAGGAGGTAAAAAAAATGGCTGATGGTGACAATGAGCAAAAACCTGAAGAAAAGGGCGGTTTTTTTACTGGTGCTGCAAATATAGCAAAGACAGGTATAAATGCCATATGGGGGAAAAAAAAGCTTCATTATATACAAAAAGGAGCTAAGAATCCGCATGCTTTGATCAGGCTGGAACATTTTAAGAATTATATTGACCTATTATACAGGCGTATTGAAGAGCTAAGGGTGATTGAGCAAAGAGCAGGTGAAGTAAATAGTAAAAGAAAAGAGATTGAGGAATTTTATCTGAAATTTGGGCCTTATGATAATAAGCTGGCAAGCAGGGAATATAACTTATTCAAATGGGGGCACCCTGATTCAGAAGAAGGAAAGGAAGATTTTGGAAAGAAAAAGTATGGGGAAAGTAACATTGTGTATGAGGAAACAACTGATGAAAAAACAATAGAAATAAACAGGGACGAATTCAGGCTATCCCATAGTTTTCCAATTCCACATAAATGGCCTTTCCCATATAAGAATGGGAAAGTAGAGGAAGTTTCCTCATTTGGCAAAGAGATGTGCGGTGCATGGGAGGATGCGTATAAGGGAATAATAAATGAGATGGGTGAAGATGTGCATATTGGAATGATGTTAAAGTTGTTCAAGGATAAACACGGAGAAGATTGGCCTGGTGGAAATTTGACTGGTTTTGATGATTATATAAGAAGAAGAGATTCTGATCCTGTAGCAATGACTGAAGCAGATAGAAATGTATTAACTCAACTAAGAAGAAGCATCAAAAGCCAAATAGAATCTCATGCTGCTAGTGAAGGCGGTGATATTAAAGAAAAAAACCAGAATCTTAGACAAAATATCACTCTTCTTATAAATGCAGCTGCCATTGATACGCTAAAGATGGTTATGACAGAAATTATTGAACCAGCATGTTCTAAATTTTATGGATTTTTGAAAGGGCCTGAAAGCATTATGGAGCTTACAGCAAAAGCAGAAACATTAAGAGCTAGTTTAGTAGAAAACGCTCCTGATAAAATAAGGCATAAGCATACTTATATGGTAATCCAGAGGTTAAATCCAGAACAACAGACAGCATTAAGAGCGCACATTTCTCCAAGAGAAAGGATTGGTGAGAAAGTAGTTGGCTTAGATGAAAATTTTAAGCCATTAGAGGTTGCTGGACCTGAAGGCTATAATTACAATGGGAAAAAATATCCTCAAGGAACAGTGTTAATAGATATCTGGGATGCTAATGATGAAACTGACTTTGAGGAAAATAAGATAGCTGAAAGTGAAATCAGAAGCTTGCCAGAAGAACATCATGGGCTTATAGAATATATTGATTTGCTGGAAATGGCTACATAT
>CAZOXR010000089.1:0-3454 GCA_964583885.1 uncultured Methanosarcinales archaeon
ATTGCCGGGGCAGATGAGTATGTTTATTTCTTTGGGGATTTGTTTTAATAGTTCTGCGCACGCTTCATATTGGGCGTATATATCATTTATAGACTGCTCTTTCTCTTGCCCGGGATAAACCCCACAACCATCGATAATATCTCCAATGATGAATATGTATTTTATTTTTTTTGCAATTTCTTTTTGTTTTTCGTTGCCCATGTCCTGGTTTATCCATTTTATGAATCTGTTGAAGTCTTCCGGCAAAAAATTTTTTGATCCTATATGGAGGTCGGATAAGAATAATGCATAAACTTCGTCAGGAGATTTTTTTATTTTTCTGTCTGAAGGAATATCCGGCCACAACACGCTGTTAGCAAAAACAATGTTTTGGCCATTGACCCCATTGACACCAACCACCTCATCTAGAACTATGTCTTTTGATTGAGTATAAAGTTCTGGTTTATTTTTGTTTATGAGGACTTTGATGGCGCCTGTTGGATCCTCTATAGTCAGGATTATATTTTTATTTTTTGTTTCTTCTTTCCCTTTTACCAAACCAATTAAAGATATGCTGTCCCTATCTTTTTTTGCCAATACTCTGCTTATAGAAAGTATATTTTTTAATTCTTGCCTGTTTTGCAGGATTTTTTCCATTGCCTTGTACCTTACATTAAAATATTGGACAAAATCCTGAATATCTCTTTTTTTGGATTCTTCACCATATGAAGCTATGATTTTTATATTTTGTTTTTCTTCCTTTAATTCTTTTTTTTCAGAACTTAAAAAATCAATTATCTTTTTGTAGATTTTATTATCTTTACCTTTTTCTAACATGACCAATGATTTTTCCAGGTCCAACCAATTAATATCTATTGCGTCTGATTTTTTTAGGAGGTTGTTTAGGTCTTTGTTTAATATGAGAAAATCTGTTGATTTTATTTTATCCAGGATGTTTTTTTGTGTTTTGTCTGGATCTAATTCGGCCAAATATTCCAAAAGGTCTGAGCTTATCAGTATGTTCTTTTTTAGAAAAGAATCTATTATTCCCTTTTTCTTAGAAACTATTTCTTGTTCCATTTTTCTTAGGTTAGAAGGGTTATTCTTAGTTGTAGCTAAGCGAAATTTAATCCTTCCTCTAATGTTTTTTTAAGTTTTGATATTGTTGTTGAAGGTATTGCTAATGATATCTCTCTTGTTCGGCCATACCTTCCTTTTGAAATCACTTTTGAATTTATTATCCCAAACATGTCCAATTCAGCAATGATATCTGATATTCTTCGCTGGGTTAATGGCTGAAGGCCTGTGCGGTAACAGGCAGTTTTATAGATATCATAAATTTCTCCAGTAAAAAGCGTGCTTTTTCGTTTAATATATGATGAGATGATGGCGTATAAAGCAAGCTGAGATTGTTTTGGTTGTGATAATGCTATGTCTGTTACCCTGTCATGCTCTATCTTTTCTTCTGACGCATCAATATGGCTTGTGTTTATTTTTTTGGTGCCTTTTCTTTCTGCAACTTCAGCTGCTACCCTCAACAGATCTATTGCTCTGCGCACATCTCCATGCTCTCTTGCTGCGTAAGCAGCACATTTTTCAATGACGCCTTCTTCTAGTGTTTCTTGTTTAAATGCGGTGTTTGACCTTTCCCTTAAGATATCCTGTATTTGTAGTGCGTTGTAGGGTGGAAACACTATCTCTTCCTCTGATAATGATGATTTAACCCTTGGGTCAATGTGGTCTATAAAGAATAAGTCGTTTGATATTCCTATGAGGGATATCTGGGCATTTTTAAGTTCTTCATTCATTCTTAAAAGATTGTATAAGATCCCGTCCCCTGTTTTTTTAATTAGGTAATCGACCTCATCCAACACAAGCAATATCATCTTTTTTTCTTTATCTATTGCGCTGAAGAATATCTTATAAACTTCATCAGTAGGAAGGCCTGTTGATGGTATTGCCTTGCCAAATTCCCTTGCCAACTGCGCGATTAGCCGGTATTCTGTGTCAGTTATCTTTTTAAGTTTGCAATTGATGTAAGCTGTTTTTAAAGGGATGTTGTTTTTTTTAGATGTGTCCAATAGTTTATTAGTTATGTGCTTGATTGTAAGTGTTTTTCCTGTTCCTGTTTTTCCATAAATAAATAAGTTAGATGGTTTTTCCAGTTTTAAGCTTGGTGCTAAGATGTTTGCAATCTGCTTTTTTTGTTTTTCCCTGTGTTTGACTGTTTCAGGTAAAAAAGAGGTTTGTATGGCTTTTTTATCTAAAAACAAGGATTCCTTCTTGAGGAAACCTTCAAAGAAGTTAGATAAGTCTTCACCCATTTTATTTTTCCATACGAAACAGAGGTTTATATAGTTTTATGTGGTGTAGGATGTATAACCCCTTGGTTTCGTGTGGAAATGTTTTTTTTTGTGTTTTTTGTTTATGTTTTTTTGTGTTTTTTGTTTTGATGTTCTTTGTTTTGTTTTATTTATTATTTATTTTCTATATGGTAAATAATATAATATATAATATATAACAAAGAAGATGTGTGTTGTAGAATGTGTGGGTTGTAAAATAGATAATACAAATCACAATAAATAAGATAATAAATCGAAAAACGTTTTTTCCACTACCAATTCTCCACACGAAACCAAGGGGTATTTAAGAAATGTTTATAAAGCAAAATAACCTTTCTTGCTGGATGGATGATTGTTTAATAAGGTATAGCGAAATTGCTTTGAAAGGCGTCAATTTCAAGGATTTTGAGAGTTTGCTCGTTAAAAATATTAAAAGAAGGCTGAAAACAGACAATATACAATTTGACGATGTTGTGAAGGCGAATAAAAGGATATTGATACGCAATATAGGCGATTGCAAGTCCCTTAAATATGTCTTTGGTATTGCTTCTTTTAGTAATATGGCGTCTGTTGATTTAGATATTGATGAAATCAAGAAAATGGTTTTTGAATTGGTTAAAGATGTTAAATTTAAAAAATTCAGGATAAGTGCGAGAAGGGCAAACAAGAAATTTTCTTATAACTCTTTACAGGTCAATGTTATTATTGGAGACCTTATCAGGAACAAACTAAAAAAGAAAGTAGACCTTATGTCTTATGATCTTGATGTGGGTATCGAGCTTTTAGATAGGGCGCATATTTTTATTGATAAGTTTAAAGGCCCTGGAGGTCTGCCAATGGGCGTTGAAGGGAATGTTGTTGCCCTGATTGAGGATAAGAAATCCTTATTAGCGGCTTATTTAGCAATGAAAAGGGGGTGTAATGTTATTCCGGTTGCTTATGGGAAAAAGGATATTGGATTATTGAAGAAATTTGATTGTGGCTTAAGGTTAAATATTGTGAAGAATATTAAAGATATTGAAAAGATTGCTGAAAAGAAGGGTTGTAAGGCAATGGTTTCAGGCCATATGCTGGATGATTTGGGCGAAATAAAAACAAAACTGGTTGTTTTGAGGCCTTTGGTCGGGTTTGAT
>CAZOXR010000090.1:0-3447 GCA_964583885.1 uncultured Methanosarcinales archaeon
AGCCTGGGCTTGTTTTTCTGGATTTTGGCTAGGGAGTACATGCTAAACAAAGGGATGATAAAGAATAGCAAGGATTTCAAGGCCAAAGTAGAAGATTTTACAGAGGAATAAAATCATATTAATTTGATTAAATCATCAATGGCTTTTTTAAGCTCTTTTCTTTCATATAATACTTTGTATACTTGGCTGGTTAATGGCATATTTATATCATTCTTTTTGCTGAATTCATAAACAGCTTTTGTTGTTTCTATACCTTCTGCAATCATCCCACGCATTTCTTTTTTAATCTCTTCAATGTACTTTCCCTCTGCTATCTTTTCACCAACAAACCTGTTTCTTGAATGCTTGCTTGTGCACGTAGCAATCAAATCTCCAACACCCGCTAAACCATACATTGTGGCTCTTTTTGCTCCAAAATACCTTCCAAACTTGTTCATCTCAGTTAAACCAAGTGTTATTATGCTTCCTTTGCTATTGTCACCAAAACCAAGACCATCTACAACACCAGAAGCAATTGCAGTGATGTTTTTAATTGCTCCACAGATTTCTGTGCCAATGATGTCATCATGAGGATAGACTTTAAAGTATTTTGTGCTTAGAATATCTTTAACTAATTGCAAACAATCTTTATCTTCTGAGGCTATAACTGTGGCTGTAGGCATTTTTCTGCTTACTTCTTCGCTATGATTTGGGCCAGATAGAGCAACAACCTTAATATCTGAAATTTCATCTCCTATTACCTGAGACATCCTCTTGTACGTATCATGCTCGATACCTTTAGCCAGATTAACGATAATTGCATTTTTTTTAACATATCCAGAAAAATCTTTTGCTATATTTCTCAAGAGTTGGGAAGGTATTGCTGTTATTATTATATCTGCATTAGATGCAGCTTCTTCTAAAGCGTTTGTTGCTTTTATTGTTTTAGGGAGTATAGTGCCTGGTAGATATTGCTTATTTTCATTTTTGGTGTTTATTGTTTCTACCAGTTCATTTTCATATACCCATAGTTTGATATCATATTTTTTCTCTCCTAATAGTTTTGCTATGGTCGTGCCCCAACTTCCTGCTCCAATAACCGATATATTTTGCATTTTAGTACCTATACTGCTGATTTGATAGTTTTGCTATCTCTTTCATTATGGTATTTGTCACAAGCCTTAAATTCTTTTTGTTTATTTTCCCATAATATTTATCAAAGTACATTGGTTTTCCTATATTCATTCTTATCTTTCTTTTGAATTTTGGAAATCTTTTCCCTTTTGGTAATATCTCAAATGTCCCCATCAAACCAACTGGTAAAACAGGAACCTTTGTTATTAATACCAATCTGGCAACACCTGTTTTTGCTTTTTGTAATTTCCCTGTTAATGTTCTCGTTCCTTCTGGATAGATGGCTATAATTCTTTTTTTCTTTAGATAATCTATTGCTTTTTTAAGGGCTTCTTCACCACCAGCTTGCCTGTCAATGGGTATTGCTCCGAAATGTACGTGCCATAATTTCTGCAGGCCACGGAAATGCTCTTTTTTTGCCAAAAAATGCATTACTTTATTGAGTTTTTTTGCCCAAAAAGTCTGCAAAATTAGGTGGTCCAAGTAGCTTGCGTGATTCGCAGCTACAATATATGCCCCTTCTTTAGGTATGTTTTCTATTCCTTTTATCTTTTCAATATATAAACGAGCAATAGCCCCAATAGTATTTTTTGAAATCGCATATACCATTTTTAATACCTATACTTCTGATTTGATAGCCTTGCTATCTCTTTCATTATGGTATTTGTCACAAGCCTTAAATTCTTTTTGTTTATTTTCCCATAATATTTATCAAAGTACATTGGTTTTCCTATATTCATTCTTATCCTTTTTTTAATTTTTGGGAATGTTTTTCCTTTTGGCCAAAGATAGTAACTATCAACCATCCCGATTGGCAGTATAGGTATTTTTGCAGTTAATGCAATTTTTGCAGCACCATTTTTAGCTTTTTGTAATTTTCCATTCGGACTTCTACGACCTTCAGGAAAGATTCCTATCGGTTCTCCTTTCTTTAGATACTTCAAAGCTAGATTAAATGCTTTTTTGTTCTTCTCTTTTGAATAATTATATTTTTCAATGGAAACAGGTATACACCTATAATGGTTAAGGAGTATTTTTAGCAGCATATTTTTATAGAACCTGCTATTAACATACATATGAACATGTTTTTTTGTTTTTAGGAGAATCTCTCCAGGTACAAACACATCATCAAGGAAAGATGCATGATTAGAACAGAAAACGAAAGGTCCTTGTTTAGGTATATTATTTATGCCTTTGATCTCTTTAAGAAAAATTCTGGAGATTGTCTTACAAATCATTCGGCATATTGGGTAAACCATTTTAATTGCAGTCATATTAGTAACAATATAAAATTTTCTGTTAGAACTATATTTTTTTAAGCTCCCCTATCAATAAAGGCAGTATCTTATTCAGGTCACCAATTATGCTATAGTCTGCTATTTTGAATATCATTGCATTCGAATCTTTGTTTATTGCAATTATCATATCAGAGTTTTGCATTCCAGCGCGGTGTTGTATGGCGCCTGAAATTCCGCAGGCTATATAGAGTTTTGGCCTTACTGTTTTGCCTGTTTGGCCTACTTGGTGGTCTTTTGAAATCCAACCAGCGTCAACAACAGCCCTAGAAGCTCCAACCTCGCCACATAACAATCCGGCAAGCTCTTCAATTAATTTAAAATTTTCTTTTGTTCCTAAACCACGGCCACCAGAAACTATGATTTTTGCATTTTCAAGATTAGCAGTACATTTGTTTTCTTTGATAATATCAATAACCTTAGTTAACGCTTCTTTCTCATCTACATCTGCCTTGATTTTTACTACATCTCCTTTTCTTTTTTCATCTTTTTCAGGTATTTTCATAACTCCTGGCCTTACTGTTGACATCTGAGGATTATGATCTGGGCATTTAATCTGCGCCATTATATTGCCGCCAAAAGCAGGCCTTGTTTGTATCAATAAGCTATCATCATCTATATCTAAGCCAGTACAGTCTGCAGTTAATCCCGTTGTTATTCTCTGCGCAATCCTTGGTGCCAAATCCCTGCCTATATGCGTTGCACCATAGATAACTATTTTTGGGCTTTCTTTTTTTGTTAGTTCAGATATTATCTTTGCATAAAAATCTGTTTTATAGTTCTTCAATAATTGGTTCTCAACAACATAAACTTTATCTGCCCCATAAGAGATCAACTCCTTTGATAAGTTGTTGTCTTTTTCACAAAGAAGGACAACCCCTACTTCGACATTTAGTTTTTTTGCTAATTCTGCAGCTTTTCCTATCAATTCAAAGACTATCTGGGTAATTTTATTGTTTCTCTGCTCTGCAAAGACCCAAACTTCTTCTCCTTCTTTTACTTTTTTGTTGCCTTTTTCTTTTGTTTGTTCTTTTTGTAT
>CAZOXR010000091.1:0-3435 GCA_964583885.1 uncultured Methanosarcinales archaeon
TCCAGAAAATCTGTCTTTGAAATATCATTTTTTTCATACCATCCACCTTTATTGTCCCACCATTTGTCAAAATTCTGGTTATTGTGCTCCATAGATTCTGAAACAACAGCAACTATGGGAAATGATGTTGATAATATCAATCCAAGGCCAGGATAGACTAAATATTTTATCAGAACAAAAGCCAGGATAATATTGACTATCCAACTCCAGATAGAGTCATCTTCCCATATGAAATACCATATCTTTTTTAGTCTCTTTTTTGTTTTTTTATTCATTTGAACTAGAAACTAACAGAAAACAATAAAAACCTATCGATTTTAACAGCTTATATGAAAAGTGTAAACGCACAGTACTTTGAAGGGATCCTGCAGCTAAGGAATCCAAATAGGAAGGTAACAGAGTATGTAATAAGCCAGATAGAGCAGAATGATGATGTTTTTGTCTCAAAAGCAGTTAAGGTAAGGGGTGGCTATGATTACTATCTTTCTTCTAGGAGATTTCTTAAAACCTTAGGATATAGGTTAAGGAAGGCATTTGGAGGAGAGCTTAAGCTTAGCAGCAAGCTTTTTAGCAAGAATCGGCAGACAAGCAAGGAAATTCATAGGGTTAATGTCTTATACAGGTGTTGTGATGTTAAGAAAGGCAATATAATTGAATATAGGGGTGAGAAGATAAAGGTGATGGCAGTAGGAAATAAGATACAGGGCAGAAGAATAGGAGATGGTAAAAAGGTTTATATTGATTTTAAAGAGTTAACTCTTTCCTGATTGTAATCTTTTATGACTTTAGTTATCATATTTTTCTGATTCTTTTCTCTCTCTAAATCTTTCTTATTGACTAATGCAAGGTGATTGTTTTCAGTTATTCTTAGTCTTCTGTTCTGGATGAATGTAAAAGGCAGGTCTATTGTTCTCTTGCTGATATCTTTTTTGTGTATGATCACACTGACTTTGCCTCTTATCTGGTTGATTACCTTGTCATTGATTATATTTGGATCATCTACCAGCAAGATGTCATCTTTTTGTATGTTGAGGTGCTTGTTTTTCTCAAATTCAGTATAGCCTAAGTTATCCAGCTTTTTAACAAGGTGATTGTTGCTGAGGTTTGATAAGAAAGAATACAATGTTTTTATCTCATCTCTTAACTCGCTTGCTTCATAGTCTTTCGTCTTAATCTTTTTGTCAAAGAAATGAATCCTTTTTTCCTTGAATTTAATTAATTCTTTTGATCTTTTATCAATCTTAAATTTGCTTATCTTTCTTAACATATATGAATATTCCTCTTTAGTGCCTTTCATCTCACTTGTTAAGTGGTCTCTTTGTTTTTTGAGCAGATAATTTTCTTTTTCAAACTTTTTTAGTTTTGAATAGACTTTTAAGAAATCTCTTTCTTCTAGATTTTTTTCCTCTATAACTCTTTTGATTATCTGGTTTTCTTCATTTTCTGGTTTTTCTATCAGTTCAACAGCATTTTTTATGCTTAATTCCTTTGTTATTACTAACTCAATAATTCTGTTTTTTATGCGCTCTTTTTTGTTGTCTTCTGTATAATCATGAATTTTTTTAAGTAGGGGCGTCAATTCTTTATAAGCAAATAATGCTGAAGCCAATGCATCCATCTGATGGTAATCTTTTGTCTCGAATTTAGAGCTTAATCTCTTTTTTTCTAGAACTTTTAGGTCTTGTTTTGGGCTTATTATCCTTGCTCCAATCTTTATTGAGAACTCCTTTATGAAAGAAGGAACTTTTTTTTTGTCAGTTGCTACTGCGATTATCTTTCCAAGCTCAATTATTTTTGAGATTAGAATGCTTAGGCTTAGATTCTTTGATGAATCTTTTTTTATTAATCTGCCTTTTGTGTCTATAACAGCATAGCCAAGCGTAGTGCCAGGATCAATGCCTATTATCAGTGGTTCTTGATTCATCTGTTTTTCTGGAATGGTTGGTTTATTTAAAAAGTTTTTGTTAGTTGTAGCTTTGCCTGGTGTGGCCATCTTTTAGCAATCTTACTGATTTTTCCCACCCAACCCACCCCCTCCAGCCACCATTCCTAATTTTGAATGTAGTTGTTACTCATTTTTGTTAATCATAAGATTTATAAGTAAGTGATTATTCTCTCTTGTTATGTATGAATACATAGAAATTTTGGTGCACATAGCAAAAAAAGGGTTGTTTGGTGTTGTAAAAACA
Organism: uncultured Methanosarcinales archaeon; assembly: GCA_964583885.1. Classification (GTDB taxonomy): domain Archaea; phylum Nanobdellota; class Nanobdellia; order Woesearchaeales; family CAZOXR01; genus CAZOXR01. The sequence continues at coordinate 2,190 of CAZOXR010000091.1, forward strand.
TCTACTTTGAAGATTGCTTCAGAGCTTAAGGTTTCTCAGCAGACAGTCAGCAGAGACCTTAGGGAGATGGAAAAGTTAGGTCTGATAAAACGGGAAGCTACTCCAAATGGAATTTCAGTTATGCTTGAAGATAAGGCAAGGGATTTTTTAAAGAAACATCTTATTGATTTGAATAATGTATTTGAGGAGAAAAAAGAGCTTGATGGCAAGGTTATAGCTGGTGTTGGTGAAGGCAGATACTATGTTGCACTAATTGGCTATCAGAAACAGTTTAGGGCTAAGCTTGGCTTTAAAGCTTATCCTGGGACACTTAATTTAGTCGTTGATAAGAAAGATGCTTTGAGTTTTTTGAATTCATCGAAGTTAATTGAAATAAATGCTTTTAAAACAAAAAAAAGGACCTATGGCTCATTGAAATGTTACGTGGTTAAGGTTAATGGTGTTAATGGAGCAGTTGTTGTGCCTGAAAGAGCAAGGCATGGTGAAGAGATAATTGAGATAATTGCTCCTGTTTGTTTGAGGGATAAGTTGAGATTGAAGGATAAAAGTAAGTTAAGATTAAGTTTATAGTTGGGGGTTATGATGTCATATAAAATTGGTATAGCAGACACTACATTTGCCAGAGCAGATATGGCAAAGATAGCTGAGAAAACATTGAAGGATCATCTTGAAGGGGTTAAGGTTTTTAGGTATACTGTTCCTGGTGTTAAAGACTTGCCATTGGCATGCAAGATGCTGATTGATGATGGATGTAGTATTGTGATGGCATTGGGAATGCCTGGCGATAAGCCAATAGATAAGGTTTGCGCTCATGAGGCTTCGCAAGGCATGATACAAGCTCAGTTAATGACTGGTAGACATATTGTTGAGGTTTTTGTTTATCTTGATGAAGGAAAGAGTGAGAAAGAGTTGCTTGGGATTGTTAAGGAGAGGACAAGGAAGCATGCTTTGAATGTTATCAGTTTGTTGAGGGGAAGAAACACTCTGCAGAGGTTTGTAGGGACTGGAAAAAGGCAAGGTACTAAAGATGTTGGTGAGTTGTTAAATTAAAAATTATCAAATCAATAATAAAAAATAAAATAAAAATAATCATCAATAAAAAAGAAATCAATTTAAAAATAATCAATAATAAAAAATCATTAAAAAATAAAAAAATAAAAATAAAAAATTATCAATAAATAAAAATCATCAATAAAAAACATATCAACAAATAAAAAATATCAATAAACAAAATTAAAAATAATTT
>CAZOXR010000092.1:0-3381 GCA_964583885.1 uncultured Methanosarcinales archaeon
CAATACTTATAATCCAGTCAGTTAAAGACACAAGGATAGAAACAAAAAGTGTAGAGTACATATATGACAATGTCGCTTCTGAAAAAAAAGACATCCTTATGGTTGATGAACCAGAGCATGTTCTTACAACTGGGGACAATAACGGAAGGGTTTTTGAAAGGATTTCAGATTTTATAGAAGAGAATGAAAAAACAAAATAATAAAAAGTTTTATATATTAGAATAACAGAATGATTAATAAGAGGTGGTTTTGTGGTAGAGTATCTTGAAGGAATGTTAAAAATATCGAATTTATTCTTATCATTAGTTGCAGGGTATATTGCACTCACCATAATAAGCATGAGCAGTAAAAAGAAATTGCTTGTTCCATGGAAAATACTGTCCTTTGCTTTAATATTTTTTGCAATACAGGAAATTTTAGGAGTTTTAAGAGCATTTAATATTTACTCGTCGTCTTATTTGACGCATATTGTTCCTACAGTCATACTTGGATTATTGATATTTTGTTTGACATTACAAATAAATTTGTATAAGAAGTGATACTATGGCGTATAGTCTTGGACCTTGTTTAGAGGTAGTGGCACCGTATTATAATATTGTACTGGTTATCATAGTGTTATTTCTTTTTGCAAAGTTTTTCAGTCTAAAAAATGAAAAAGTATATATGAAACCGTGGAAATTATTATTTTTTGCGATTATAGTTTATATTATGGAAGAATTTACCAATATACTTCAAAACATTTATTCGTTTAAAATCTCCGTTTTATTATTTCCAATATTCGAGATGATTATGATTATAGCATTCATATACATGTTGCTTTTACAAAAGGAGCATATAACTAAAAATAAGTTAAAATGAATAAGAAAGGGCTTTCTCCATTAGTTGCCACTGGCTTATTGTTAGTCTTTGCGCTAATAATAGGGACCATTACTATGAGCTGGGGAAAAAGTTATATAGCAGATATTGCTGAACAAGAACCAGAAGAAGACGTTCTTGAAAATAAGATAGTAGTAAACTTAGATGAGGTGGATACTGCATTAAAAAAGCTTCAACTAGATTATATAACTGGCAAGATTAGCGAAGACGAGTATAGAGAAAGGGAAAAAGAATTGATCGAATGATTATAATTTCTCAAGCATGCTTACTACATTCCATATCTGTGTTCTGGTATAGGGTTGCATGTTTGCATCATCTGCTATCTCGTCTAGTTGATGAAGAGCTTCATTAATTTTGATAGAAGGTTCTGTATTTTTTTCCTTAAGAGCAGTTATTATATTCCTGATCTTGATTTTAACGTTTTTGGGTATGGTTGTGTCTTCCTGTAATCTGGTTAGTGTTTCTATTACTTCTTTAATTTTTTGTTCATCTGGCATTTTTGTTTACTTTTCTTCCATCTTTTCCATGACTTCTTCTCTCAGCTTAGTGGCTTTTTCTTTTATTTGGGATTCCTGTTTTTCCAGTGTTTTTACTCTTAGATCCATAGTTTCCTTTTTAGATGATAGTTCTTTTTTTAAATCCCCTTTTTTAGAAGAAACCATGATGTTGCCAACTAGTTTATAGGCTATGTCAGTTGTTTCCAGCTCTTTTAAAGCAGATTCTACTTCAATTAATTGTATTTGGAATTGCTGTCTCTGAGTTAGAAGATTCTGCAGATTTTGCTCATAAAGCTGCAATTGCTCTATCTTTTTTTCTGTGTCTTTTGAAACCATTTTTTATCTTGACTTAACTTTTGTTATAACAGATCTTGGTTTAAACAACATCTTACTGCCACAATAAGGGCATCTTACCTTTTTTCTCAAATAGTCTTTTGAAACTTTTTTATTGCAATTAAAACATTTGTATTCTACCATTTTTATCACTCTGTTTTGGGTTCTGCTGGCTCTTCTTTCTTTGTTATGAGCTTTTCTTTGACAGAATATGCCCTGCCTGTGAATTTCGCATTGCATTTTTTGCAATACCATATTCCAGCAGCTACCCTTCTTACTTTTATTTGGTAGCAGTATGGGCATTTATGCAACTTTCTTTGCTCCTTTTCTATCTCTCCAAATCTATGCTTGGTTGTTCTTCCATACCTCGCTCCAAATCTTCTTACAGAACCTAATTTTTCTTGTTCAGCCATTTTTAAAAATGGGGCTGCCCGGACATTCGGAAGCCCCTTAAATATGAGTGCTCTTTCGAACCGGGGTCCTCTGGTCCCAAACCAGAAAGGATTATGCCAAGCTACCCCACAGCCCCTATGATTTATTAAAAGAGATTTTGAAGGGTATTTAAAGGTTTTGATTTAGCCAAGATTTATAAATCCGCTGTATTTTACTAGTATAAAATGGCATTAACTGAAAAGCAAAAGCATGATTTGAAAAAGTCTGTTAAGGAGCTTGAAAAACATAGAGGCAGGCATACAGAATTGGTTAGTGTCTATATCCCTCAGGGCTATGATATGAACAAGATAATAAATCATCTAAGCCAGGAGCAAGGAACTGCTTCTAATATCAAATCTGCTTCTACAAGGAAGAATGTTATAGCTGCTTTAGAAAGGATGATACAGCATTTAAGATTGTTTAAAAAGACACCTGAGCATGGATTAGCTGTTTTTTCTGGGAATGTTGCTAAAAGAGAAGGCCAGGAAGATTTTAAAGTATGGAGTATTGAGCCGCCTGTTCCGTTGAAAACAAGGATATATAGGTGTGACAAGGAATTTGTGCTTGATTTATTAAGAGATGTTATGGAAATAAAAGAGGTTTATGGTTTAGTTGTTATTGACAGGAGGGATGCTAATATTGCTTTGTTAAAGGGAAAAACAATTGTTCCGTTGTTGAAAACGCACTCTCAGGTGCCTGGCAAGTTTAAGGCAGGAGGTCAATCTGCTGCTCGTTTTGCTAGATTAAGGGAAGGCGCTGCAAAAGACCATTACAAGAAGGTTGGAGAGTATGTTAAGGAGCAGTTCCTTAAAAAAGAAGGCCTAAAAGGCATTATTGTTGGTGGTCCTGGACCTACAAAATATGATTTTGTTGATGGTGATTTTATAACCAATGAGGTTAAGAAGAAGATTATTGGAATAAAGGATTTATCATATACTGGTGAATTTGGCTTAGAGGAACTGGTTGATAAAAGCCAGGATTTGTTGGCAAAAGAAGAGATTGCTAGCGAGAAGAAAATAATGTCTAAATTCTTTGATTTATTGGCTAAGAAGCCTGCTAAGGTCAGTTATGGCGAAGCAGAGGTTATGAATAATCTTAAGCTTGGAGCTGTTGATGTCCTGCTTTTATCAGAAGAGCTTGATGATTCAAAGGTTGAAAAGTTTGAGAAAGAAGCTGCAAAGTTTAAGACAGAGGTTAAGATTATTTCCACTGAAACAAGAGAAGGTGTTCAGCTTCGTGATAT
>CAZOXR010000093.1:0-3290 GCA_964583885.1 uncultured Methanosarcinales archaeon
AGAGAGATAATAACTGCTGCTATTAATATTGCTACAATAAAACTTTTGAACTGGTTGATGAATATTGTTAAAGGAGAAATCTTCTTTTTTTCCTTTATTTCATTCGGGCCGTATTTTTCTAATCTCTTTTTTGCTTCCTCCTCTGTTAGGCCGTTTTCTGATGTTTTTAACCCAGTAAATATATCTTTAATCTTCTTGTTATGATGGGGCATTTTAGTTATTTAATAACTTGTTTTGTTTATAAATTTTTGTATTTAGTTATTTGAGATTTATTGATAATTTTTTGATGGCTATTTGGCTCGCATGATTTTGAAAAGCTTAATAAATAGCATGCTGTTTTTTCGTGATATGGAGCATATTAATGAGAATAGATGGGAATCAATGATTAAGTCCATTGAAAATGATTTTAATAGCTTGGAAACCAATAAAAAAAGGGTAATAAGGGCGCTCAAGGATAAAATTATTGAAAGTGTTAAGAAGAATGCATCTGATAATTGCGGTGTTTTGTTTTCCGGAGGCATTGACTCAACATTAATTGCATTTATTCTTAAAAAATTAAACATTAAGTTTACTTGTTATTCTGTAGGGCTTAAAAATTCTCAGGATTTGGAATGGGCAGGGAAGATTGCTAAAGAGTTGGGATTTAAGTTAAAAACAAGGATTTTAAATCTAGAAGAATTGGATGTTATTTTTAAGACTGTAACCAATATACTTAATGAACCAGATGTTATGAAAGTTGGTGTAGGTTCTGTTATTTATGTTGGTTGTGAAATGGCTAAAGATGCTGGGATCAGGACAATATTTTCTGGTTTGGGCTCAGAAGAGATATTTGCTGGCTATGAAAGGCATGCTAAGGATAATTTTGAAGATATTCATAGAGAATGCTGGAATGGCCTGAAAGAGATGTGGCAGAGAGATATAAAAAGAGACTTGCTTATTTCAAAAGCAAATGATATAGAAATAAAATTGCCTTTTTTGGATATCGAAGTTATAAAAACTGCTATGAATATCCATCCAATGTTTAAGATAGATAAAGAGAATAAAAAGATAATATTAAGAGAGGCTGCTGAAGAGATTGGTCTGAAAAAGGAATTTGTATGGAGAAAGAAGAAAGCAGCTCAGTACGGCTCTAATTTTATCAAAGGTATGGACAAGTTAGCAAAAAAGAATGGTTTTGAAAAGAAAAAGGATTATTTGAGAAGTTTACTTTAATTTATATGAAGCTCAAGAACATCTTTGTCCATAAGCTCTTTATCTAACCGCCTGAATGTCTGGCCGTCGAATTTAGCTGATTTGCCCCATAATCTCGCAAACTTGAACTTATTGACAAAATCCTTATGCAGTTTTGAACAGACATCATGAATAGTGCATCCTCTAAACATAATCAATGGCTCTTCCATATCTGGCTTTTTATTTACTTCTTTTAAAAATATCCTGATAAAACCCATCTTGTCATAGATTTCCTGCTTTAACTTGTCAATCCCCATATTATTCTCTGCAGAAACAACAACATCTGGTTTTATCTGACTAACTAATCTTGATAATTGCACTTTATCAACCAGGTCAATTTTGGTGATAATGGTTATTGCTTTTGTGTATATTCTCTCTCCTTTGATAACATCGATCAACTGGTCAGCATCAATATCTGTACGAATTAGGATGTCTGCATTGTTTAGCCTCATCTCTCTTGCAATATCAACAACTGTTTTCTTATCAATTTTTGTAAGCTTTATAGTTGTTCCAACCCCAATGCCACCTCTTGGTTTTTTCATTATTTTTACATCTGGCTTTTCCTGGTTAATGCGTATTCCGGTTTCGTAAACTTCATTTAACATTGCTTTATAGTGGCCTGGATACAAAGCATCAACTAATATCAAGATTAAGTCTGCTGTCCTTAGCATGCTTAAGACTTCCTTTCCCCTGCCGCGTCCAGAAGCAGCGCCTGAAACAATTCCAGGAACGTCAATTATCTGAATTTTTGCGTGTTTGTAAACCATTAAGCCAGGTACAGCACTTAGGGTGGTGAATGCGTAATTTGCTGTATCTGATTTTGCTTTTGTAAGCTTATTTAGTAATGTAGATTTTCCAACAGAAGGAAAACCAAGCAAAACAGCAGTTGCGTCTCCTGTCTTTCTTACAGTGAACCTGTCATCTCCCTTTCCTTTCCCTACAGAAGCTCTTTGCAAAGCCCGTTCTTTCATTACTGCTAGCTTTGCTTTTAATAAGCCGATAGCGCGTTGCGTACGTTTATTGTATTTAGTCTTTCTTATCTCTGCTTCCAGCTCTTTTATCTTTTCATTAGCTGTAAGCTTCTTCCTTTCAGTCAGCCTTACTTGTTCTTTCTTTTTTGATTTTTGAATTCCTGTTTTCCCAGCCATAAGAATCGTCAAGAATATATGGTTTATAAATATTCTTATAAATTTCCCAAAAGCTTTTATATTATAATTGTCATTTTTAATATAAATGGCCATAAAAAAGAGGTTTTGGGTAGTATTTCTTCTAGTTGTCTTAGTCACGTCCTGCTCTGGTACAGAACAAGAAAAAACGCAAGTAACCTCTCCAAAATTAGATAGTATAAGTAAAGAGATAAATGACCTTAAAGGGGCTCTTGAGTTAGCTCCTGAAGATATAACATTAAAACAGCAGTTAGGCCTAAGATTATATGATTATTATCTTGAGCAGGCAATATTAAAAGGGGTTTCTGAAGATAATCTTCCTTTCTTGTTTTATGATGAAAAGAATTCTGCAGGATGCATTCTTATACATGGTTTTACTGCAACACCATGGGAATTAAAGAAATTGGGGGAATATTTATACCAACAGAACATAAACGCATATGGTGTTTTAATTGAAGGACATGGAACAACTCCTGAAGAGCTTGATAAAACAAAGTGGCAGGACTGGTATGAAAGTGCTGAAGAAGGCCTGCAATTAATATCTTACCTTACAGAAAACCCATATGTATGCGGCCAATCTGCAGGAGCATCCTTAGCTATAATGCTTGCTGGAGAAAATGATGTTGCAGGGATTGTTTCAATAGCATCACCAGTTTACCTAAAGGACAAAAGGGCAAAATTTGCTTTTCTTCTGGCTCCATTTAATTATTATCATAAAAATAAGAATGTAGGAGAAGAGGATATGGGCTATTATTATGAAACAAGATCTGCCAGGTCAATAGCAGAACTAATTAAGCTTATTGGGGAACATAAAAAAATTCTTAATAAAATAACTGCGCCAATACTTATAATCCAGTCAGTTAAAGACACAAGGATAGAAACAAAAAGTGTAGA
>CAZOXR010000094.1:0-3287 GCA_964583885.1 uncultured Methanosarcinales archaeon
AAGAGAGGTTATATTTTCTAATGTTTTGGTAAAAGAAGATGTTCCTTACTGGCTTGGGATGGGCAAGGAGATTCCAAAAGAAGGATACAATTACTCTGGTGAGTGGGCAGAAGGCAAGACTGATAGCAAAGGAAAAGCGATCACTCCAGCCCATAAGAATGCGAGATACACAATAAGGATTAGTGAACTAGATAATGCTGACAAGGACTTAGATAATCCAGAAGGTGTTCCAGTTCAAGCATTTGTTTATGGTGGCCGTGACTCAGATACAAATCCGCCTGTTGTTGAATCATTAAGCTGGAGTCATGGTGTTTTTGTTGGTGGTGTTATTGAATCTGAAACAGTAACAGGAACAAGTGATAAAGCTGGAATGAAGAAACACAATCCAATGTCAAATATTGAGTTTTTGACAGTGCCATTAGGAGTTTATATCAAAAATCACCTGAAGTTTGGTGATGACCTTGATAAAGCGCCAAAGATATTTGCAACAAATTATTTTCTTAAAGAGAATGACAAGTTCCTGAATGCTATAACAGACAAAAAGGTATGGTTGTTATGGATGGAAGGCAGAGTGCATGATGAATACAAAGGAATTGAAACACCAATTGGACTTATTCCATTGTATGAAGATATAAAGGAATTATTCAAGAAAGTGTTTGACAAGGAATATACAAAAGAAGACTATGAAAAGCAGTTTGCAATCAGAGTTGACAAATTACTGGAAAGGCTTGACAGAGTAGAAGCAATCTACAAAGAAGAAGAGAATGTTCCTGATGTGTTCCAAAAGCATATAGAGCAACAGAGAGAAAGGCTGAATAAAGCAAAAGAAAAGTTTGGGAAAGAAGTTATTTCTCCTAATGAGTTTGAATAGATTTTTTTACTAATTCTTTTATTTTACCAAAAGCTTATTATACCCCTAAACAAATAAATTGAAGTATGAAAAAAAAGAGGCCAAAAATAGGTCTGGCATTGGGCGGAGGCATGGCAAAAGGCCTTGCCCACATAGGTGTTTTGAAGGTTCTAAAAGAGAATAATATCCCTATTGACTATGTTTCTGGAACTTCTATTGGCGCTATAATAGGCGGCTTTTATTGTAGCGGTCTTTCTCCTAAAGAGATTGAGGATTTTGCGCTTAATACACAATGGAGGAGGCTGTTTAACTTTACAATACCAAAGAACTATTTTGTCAGAAAGTATGCTATGAGGGGATTGATCAGAAAGATGGTAAAAGACAAGGATTTCAATGAGATGAAGCCAAGGCTTTTCATAAGCGGAACAAGGCTTAAGGATGGCCAAAAGATTGTCTTCAATAAAGGAAATGTTTCCAAGGCGATAATGGCAAGCATGTCATTATCTGGAATCCTTAAACCTGAAATTGTTGATGGTGTTGAGATAATAGATGGCGGCATGGTAGATCCGCTGCCAGTGGAATCCTTAAAAGGAAAGTGTGATAAGATAATAGCAGTAGACCTATATGTTAATTACAAGGAACAGCTGATGAAGGTAAGCCATGTAAAGGATAAAAGCTTACTGACTGAGAGATTAAAGAAGGATTTTGTGATAAAGCAGATAGAAGGAGTAAAAAGCTTTTTTAAGAAGAGGAAATTTAAGAAGATTCCTTCTATCATAAAGACCATATTTCTCAAAATTCTGGATTATATGTTTACACCAGCAGCAGTACTTGATATAATGGCAGGTCAGACTCCACCTGAAATTACTGAAACAATACTTCAGTCTTATACTATTGTTATGAATAGATTATCAGACCTGACGCTGAAATGCAATAAAGTTGATATTCTGATCAGGCCTGAATCAAAATATCTTGGATGGTTTGAGTTTGACAAAGCTGAATCTTATATTGAAGAAGGTGAGAAAGCTGCAAGAGCTCAGTTAAGTGCGATAAAGAGATTGGTTAATTAAAACTCTGGAGTAAGAAGGCCATTTTCAGCAAGCAAAGCTTCCACTTCTTTTTTATCAGTGACTATCTTCCAGAATTCTGGGCTTCCTTCTTCAGGGAATACATCTAACACAGTATTTCCTAGAGTTCCGTGAATATAAATTGAGGTATCTGGTTGTCTTGCATTGATTATACGTTTAAGCTGATGTATCATTGGTGTTGTTTCGCCATCAGCCCAATAGTCAATGTCACCAATTCGGACTACCAGAGGAATCACGCCACTAGCCTTTTGGATTACCTCTTCTACTGGCGATGTCCATGGCATGAAATGTAATCCTCGTATCCACTCTGATCCCAAGAGCATATCAAGATAAGGAGTAATGTCTCCACAAGCATGAAGAAAGTAACCACCATATTCCTGACCTATCCTTTCAATTCTAGGTAAAACATAGGCAGCATACATATCAGGACTTATTAAGGTCATATTATCCTCTCCAACAGAGACGCCCCTCTCTCTTGGGAACCATGATGCGTAATATGCAGTATGGACTGCTTCAGGAAATTCATTTTTCATGTGATTAATAAAAGTGATAGCTGTTTCAACTGCAATATCCATTACTTCACAAACCCTTTTTGGATTAGTAGACAAAAGTAACATGGCCTCTGTAGGATTGTAAATATGTGCTAAAGTGTCTAAAGGAGATTCAACAGTAGGTAGCATAGGAAGAGCATGTCTGAAGATTCCATCTCTTCTCCAAGTTTCATATTTGGAAATGAAATGATCAAAGGCAGCTCCAATATCTTCTGGAACAGATAGTTTAGCTGCATCTGAAAGAGCCATTGGTTTAGTCCACGGATTGTATAAGTTTGAAGTTGATCTTCCCTTATAAGGTTGGACTATCTCGCATCCCAGACCATGTGCAACAACACCCAGATTGTGACCAAGTGAATGTAAATCTGCTCTTATTAATGGAAGATTCATTGAACCTGTAACTGATTCCAGTCCTTCTCTTGATTTAAAATGTATGTCATATGCTAATCTTTCTGAGAGATCAGATGGATCATACAACCTCCTAAATCTTTCATAGTGATCACCATACTGCTGGGGCAATGGCTCTTGTGCTAAATCAGTCATGACCCATTCAAAGAATTAAAGTTATTATAAAAATTTATCTCCTTCTCATAACACCCTTCTTTGGACAATACTTTGTTATTGGACATCTAGAACAAAACGGACTTACCGGCATGCAGATGTTCTGGCCAAATTGAACAAACAGATCATTGAAATCATACCAGTATTTTTTTGGCAATATCTTTCTTAATTCAAACTCAGTCTCTTCTGGTGTTTTTGTTTTTACCCAGCCCAAACGATTAGGGATTCTATGACAAT
>CAZOXR010000095.1:0-3269 GCA_964583885.1 uncultured Methanosarcinales archaeon
TAGCCCAATATTGATTCATGCTGTAGGAATAAACGAAATACCTCTTGGTATGGAGGATGAATCAAGTTCTTGTGGCTATACTTATTGTATGCTTGACTACCAACTTGATGATGATGGCAATCTTCGTGGTCCTTTTGGGATAGGTGCTTCTGTTTTAAGTGTATTAGTCACACTAAGCTTTGGTCTAAGCATTGGTCTTTACTATTCACTAAGGTCTAAAAATGTTATCCAAATAAGAGAAAGGTCAAAGAAATTAGAGCAGGAATTTGCCTCTGCATTATTCCAGCTTGGCAATAGGTTGGGAGATGGCATGCCTGCAGAGATGGCTGTTGGCAAAGTATCTGAAACAATGGAAGGTACAACATCAGGAAATTTCTTCAGGCTTGTTAGTCAAAACATAAGAAGATTAGGTATGAGCGTTTCCCAGGCAATATTTGACCCAAGGCATGGCGCCTTAGTTTATTTTCCATCTAATCTGATAGAAAGCTCAATGAAGGTTCTTACTGAATCTGTAAAAAAAGGACCCCATATAGCTGCTAATGCATTAATGAATGTTTCAAGATATATTAAAGAGATTCATAAAGTAAATGAAAGATTAAGAGATTTGATGTCAGACATTGTCTCTTCAATGACATCACAAATCAAATTTTTAACTCCAGTGATTTCAGGAATTGTCATTGGCATTACATCAATGATTAGTAGCATAATCGGGAGATTAGGCACACAGATGGAGAGCATACAAGCAGGCGGTGTAGGGGGGGTAGGAGCAGGCGCATTAGGTGGCTTTAGCTTCAGTATAGGCATCCCAACATTCTATTTCCAGATAATAGTTGGCATTTATGTTGTACAGATAATCTATGTCCTTACAATCTTAGCTAATGGCATACAAAACGGATCTGACAAACTAAGTGAAAGATACAATATAGGAAAGAACCTTACAAGAAGCACAATTCTCTATTCAATTATAGCTGTAATAATAATGGTCCTGTTTAACATTGTTGCAAGCACAATTCTACAATTCCAGTTTGGATAAAAAGAAAAAAAATGGGACAGCGGGAATTTGAATCCCGGACATTCCGCACCAGAAAGTTTTTCTTTCTGACTCCACGGTATCGAATGGTCATCATTGATACCTGACCAACTTCAGCCGTCTAAGCTGCTTTTTTGAAGCATGTGCTCTCCCAGGCTGAGCTACTATCCCATTAAGTAATATAAAAGAAATAACAGTTATTTATAAACATTATTATTTTACTTCTTCTTCATCAATATTATTAGGTAGCTGTTCTCCTGTATCTTCTGTCATCTTTTTAAGCTTCTCAGGATCATTAGTGTATACTTTTCCAGACCCCACAACCTCTAATTTACCTAATCTGCCTGTTGTTAATTGTTTTTCTCCCTGGTATTCATTAACATAACCATTTGTTATCTTGACTGTATCGCCTTCATTTACCTGCTCAACCTGCTCATTCCATAAGCTAAGCTTTATCTCGCCAGAAGTGTCCTTGGCAACAACAGAACATACCTTTCCTGTTTTGCCAAATTTCTGAAACTCCCTAACATCACCCTTATTGACTATCTCTAAGGTTATATCAACATTCCCTTGCTTGGGCTGTAAGTCTTTTATTTCCATAATTATTAAAGAAACTAGTTTTTATTTATAAGCTTTATCATTTACGAAGTGGTTTTTCAACTATATTTCTAGCATTAATTAATATGGTTAATTTCTCCTTTAGGTCAGAAATCTTAACCCTCGTCTGGTGTGTAGTGTCTCTCATCCTTATTGTAACTTTTTTGTCCTTCAATGAATCAAAATCAAAAGTAACACAGTAGGGTGTTCCAATCTCATCCTGCCTTGCATATCTTCTTCCAACACTTCCACCTCTGTCATAGATACAACTAAATTCCTTTTTTAATTCATCATAAATCTTTTTTGCCTGCTTATCCAGTTTATTGACTAATGGAAAAACAGCCACTTTAACAGGAGCTAATTTTGGATGTAATTTTAATACAATATTCTCTCTTTTCTTATCATAACCATAAGCATCAGTGATAATAGCAAGGAAGGCTCTATCAATGCCTTGCGAAGGTTCAGCAGCAACATAAGGTAAAACCTTTTGCTTTGTCTCTTCGTCAAATATTCTTAAATCATTCTTTGAAAACTCAATATGCTGCTGCAGATCATACTGGCCTCTGTCTGCATTGCCATGTATCTCTTTCCATCCAAATGGAAAATTATATTCAATATCAAAGCATGCTTTTGCATAATGAGCTAACTCATCTTTTAGGTGCTCTCTTAACCTAAGGTTTTCTTTTTTAATTCCTAAGTCTAAAAACCATTTATAGAACATGCCCAGCCAATAAGCATGCCATTCTGTCCCTATGTTTTTATCTATAATCTGTTTTATTGTCATCTCACTATGCTTCTTCTTTTTCTTCTGCATATCTATCGTTAATATGTTAACTTTAAGATTCTCAATCTCCTTCTTGATAGCACAATTGTCTGCTTTTTCAGGGTGAACAAAGAATTCTATCTCAAACTGCTCAAACTCTCTTGACCTGAATAAAAAATCTCTTGGGCTTATCTCATTCCTGAATGCTTTTCCAATCTGCGCAATGCCAAAAGGCAGTTTTTTTCTTGAATTCTCCTGTATAAGCTTAAAATTAGCAAAGATTAATTGAGCTGTTTCTGGCCTCAGATAAGCTTTTTGGCTGCCAACAGCGCCAACATTTGTACTGAACATAAGAATTATTTCTTTTGATTTCTCAAGCTAGATCTTGCATTTAGGGCATTTCTCTTCTTCTATGGACAAAAAGCCGCATTTCCTGCATTTCATTAGTGTATCGCTAAAACTATCAACATGGCCAGATGCCTGCCATACCTTTGGATGCGCTATTATAGTTCCATCCATTCCAACAACATCATCCCTTTGCTGGACAAATGCTTTCCAGAATTCTTTTTTTATGTTTTCTTTTAGTTCAACACCCAAAGGCCCATAATCAAAGAAACCAGCCAAACCCCCATAAATCTCAGAGTTCTGATAGACAAAACCCTTTCTTTTGCAAAAAACAGCAATATCTTCTATTGTCAGTGCCATATTAGAATTAGATATAAAACCAGTATATATAGTTTACTTTCTTAGATATGCAACTTCATCTTTATCCAATTCAAAATCATCAATAATGCCTTTTGCCATCTCTTTATTCTTCTTAAAGATGAGCTGCATATAAGGCATTGTCTTCAATATCTGCTTAGTTGAAGTGTGTGTTTT
>CAZOXR010000096.1:0-3265 GCA_964583885.1 uncultured Methanosarcinales archaeon
CTAAAAGAAAAATATTCTATATTCAGGCCAATAAGGATGTTTCCTGTATTGGAAAAAGAGATTAAAGAAACAGCAAAGAAATACAAGAAGATAGTTGTTATTGAGATGAATACAGGGCAGTACAAGAACGAGATTGAAAGAGTTATTGGCAGAAAGGTTCATGCAATTTCAGAGCTTGGTGGAGAGATTAATCTTAGTGAAATAAAAAAGGAGCTGGAAAAATGAGTTACATGGATTTGCTAAAGACTGAAAGGTTTCCTACAACATGGTGTCCTGGTTGTGGAGCTGGAAATATTACAATAGCTCTTGCTAAGATAATGGAAGAGCTTAAGATGAGTCATAAGAATACTGTTGTTGTTTCTGGGATTGGATGCACTGGAAGAACAGCTGGCTATTTCAAAGTTGATTCTATTCATGGATTGCATGGACGGGCTATACCAATGGCAGAGGGTGTAAAGCGAGCAAATGATAAATTAAATGTTGTTGTTGTAAGCGGTGATGGTGATTTAACAGGTATTGGAGGAAATCATTTATTGCATACTTCCAGGAGAGACACTAATCTTACTGTGTTGTGCGCAACAAATGAAATCTATGGCATGACTGGCGGCCAGATGTCGCCAACAACAAGGCTTAAGGCAGTAACTCCAACTTCCCCATTTGGAAATGAATTTACGCCAATGAATCTTCAGGGTTTGATCACGCAAAATAAAAGGCATTTCTATGCAAGAACAACTGTGTTTCATGTAGAGCATCTTAAAAAATGTGTAAAAGAAGCAATCCAATGGAAAGGATTTTCTTTTGTTGATATTATAAGTGATTGTCCAACTAATTTTGGAAGAAAGATGGGATACAAAAATGCTTATGAGATGTTGATGGATTACAAAAAGAATTTCAAGATTAATGATGATGCTAAGCTTTTGAAGGATGATGAATTAGGGATTGTTAAGAATGATTAAAAAAGTAGTTATTGGAGGAGAAGGCGGCCAAGGCATTAGGCTGGCTGGAACAATACTTGCAAAGATACTTGCAAGGTTTGATTATGAAGTTTCTTTGACATTTGAGTATGATGCTGATGTTAGGGGTGGAAAGATAGTTTCATTGCTGACATATTCTGATAAAAAAATAGACAATCCAATAGTTGAAGATCCAGACATATTACTACATCTTTCAAAGATAGATGGTAAGTATAAAGCAAAAAAAACCATATGCGAGAAAGGGCTTTGCAAAGAAGAGGAAATACCATTTATAGATATAGCAAGGAATAAATTTGGAAGTCCTTTTGTTATTAATATGCTTGCGATAGGAAGATTATTGAAGATTTTAGAGATAGATATCAGCAAAGTAGATTTAGAGAAAGAGCTTCCAAAGAAGTTTATAGAGAAGAATGTTGAAGCAATCAAGTATGGTTATGGGTATAGAGATGACGTATAAATGAAACTAAAAGAATATCGCGGAAAAAAGATATTTGAGAAGAGTGGCATTTCAGTACCAAAAGGGGTTGTTGTTTCTGATATTAATGATGTGGATATTAAAGAGTTGGAATCGGATGTGGTTGTAAAGGCGCAGATTTTTACAGGCGGCAGAGGCAAGGCAGGAGCAATTAAGAAAACGGATAAGAATGGTGTTTTAGATGCTGCTAAATCTCTTTTAGGCAAAGAAGTCAAAGGGTTTGTTGTTAAAGAATTGCTTATTGAAGAAGCTGTTAAGATTGATAAGGAATTTTATATTTCAATAATGGTTAACCAGTCCTCTAAGGATTTTGTTTTGGTTTTTTCCAAAGAAGGGGGAGTTGATATTGAAGAACAGGCTGAGAAAGATTCTGGGAGTATATTAAAAATTCCATTCATTAAGTTTGATAGTAAGAAGATTTCTGCTAAGATAAATAAGGTTTTGAAGAATGATGACTTAGCAAAAAAGATTGCTGATGTTGCAGAATTAATGAGCAAGATAGTTGTTAGCTATGATGCTACATTAGTTGAGATTAATCCTTTGGTTTTGTCAAATGGTGAATTAATTGCACTTGATTCAAAGGTAATTATCGATGATAATTCTTTGTTCAGGCATGAAGAGCTTCAGGAGTTCAGAACAGAAGAGATGACTGAGATAGAGAAAGAAGCTGATAGGTTTGGGATAAATTATGTTGAGCTAGATGGAAATATTGCTGTTATTGGCAATGGTGCAGGGATGGTAATGGCAACTCTTGATATCTTAAAGCATTTTGGCGGTAATGCTGCTAACTTTTTAGATGTTGGTGGTGGTGCTACAATTGAAACAATGGAGCAGTGTTTGAAGATTGCTATGAAGAAAAAGCCTAAAGTTGTTTTCATAAATATATTTGGCGGTATAACAAGGTGTGATGAGATTGCTCAGGGGCTTGTTAATTTTAAAGAGAATATTGATGTTCCTTTGGTTGTAAGGATGGTTGGAACTAATGAAATAGAAGGAAAGAAGATTTTAGAGAAAGCAGGTATATCTTATTTTAAATCAATGGAGGAATCTGCTAAAAAAGCAGTTGAATTATCCTAAAATGGCTGTTTTGATTAATGATAAAACAAGGGTAATTGTCCAGGGAATTACCGGAAGAGAAGGCAGTTTTCATACTAAGCTTATGAAAGAGTATGGCACTAAGATAGTTGCTGGTGTAACACCGGGTAAGGGTGGCCTTAAAGAGCATGGCATTCCTGTTTATAATTCAGTTAAAGAAGCTCTTAAAGAGCATGACGCTGATTTTTCTGTTTTGTTTGTTCCTGCTAAGTTTGTGAAGAAAGCTGCGATTGAAGCTTTAGAGAATGGATTGAATTTAGTTATTATTACAGAAGGTGTTCCAGTACAGGATGAGATGTCAATAATTAATCTTGCTGATAAGAAAAAATTGACTGTTATAGGGCCTAATTGTCCAGGGATAATCTCTCCCGGTCTTTGTAAATTAGGGATAATGCCATCGCATGTTTTCAAAAAAGGTAATATTGGTGTTGTTTCTAGGTCTGGGACATTAACTTATGAGGTTGTTGCTGAATTAGTTGGAGCTGGACTTGGCCAAAGTTCGGTTATTGGTATTGGTGGAGATGCAGTGATTGGCACGAATTTTGTTAAAGCACTTGAGCTTTTTGAAAAAGATAAAGATACTTCAAAGATAGTGATGATTGGAGAGATTGGAGGAACTTTAGAAGAAGATGCTGCTAAATTCATCAAGAAGAATGTTTCTAAGAAAGTTGTTTCTTATATAACTGGAGCAACTGCTCCAAAAGGAAAAAGAATGGGCCAT
>CAZOXR010000097.1:0-3214 GCA_964583885.1 uncultured Methanosarcinales archaeon
GTGGCACACAAATTTTTAATGCTACTGTGAGTGATACTTACACCGATACTGCTTCCGTCATCTTCCAATTCAGTAATGCTACAGATCCGTTTAATATGACAGCTAGCAATAGTAGTGTTGCTTCTAATTGGAATGTTTCTATAGATCTGTCTGGATTAGTAGAAGGAAGTCATGATGTATTTGTTTACGCTAATGATACTGTCTCCAACCTTAACCAAACTGAAGAGATTACTATCACAATTGATTGTACAGTGCCAACAGTTAGTGTAAGTTGTTTAACACTTTCTGCTGCTACTGTTGGAGATACAGTCTCTTGTACCTGTACTGCTTCCGATGCTGGTTCCGGATTAGCTAGTTATTCTTTCTCTGGTGGTGGAACTACAGAGTCTATCACCACGACAACTGCAGGAACCTTTACTTCTAGCACATGTACAGCAACTGATAATACTGCTAATAGTGCAACTGCTACAGGAAGTTATACCGTTAGTGCTGCTGCCGCAGCTGGTGGTGGTGCAGCTGAAGGTGAAGCTGCAGCAGGTGAAGCCGCAGCTGCTGAAGTTGGTGAAGTTGCAGAAGCACCTGCTATTGTAGAAGATTTCCTCACAATGGAAGAAATTGAAACTGTGCTGGAAGATATTGTGGTTGAAGTTGTTGAGGTTGAAGTCCCTCTCGAAGAAATTTTGGAAGAAGAAGCCGTGGTTGAAGAAGTTGCTCTGGAAGTTACTATCCATAACCCCGCTGATAAAGCAATGGTTGTTGTACCCACCGTTGTTGAAGAAGCAGTCCCTCTTGTTAATGAAGAACAAGTTGAAGAAGTTTTGGTGGAAACTTTATTGGAAGAATATGTGATAGAAGAACCAATTGAAATTCTTACTGTGGAAGAAGTCCAGCAAGTCGTTGAAGATGTTGCAGTTACCTTTGAAGCACCAGTGGAAGTTGCTCCTGCAGAAGCGGTGGCAGAAACTGCCGAAGCGGCTGCCCCTGGTGTTGCCGCTGCTGCCCCCGCAGCCGCTCCTGCAGCTGCACCTAGTCCCGTTAACGCGGAACAAGCTGCTGCCGTGGTTATCACTAATCCTTCCACCGAGAAAGGCTTGGAAGTTACTTTTGAAGTTACAGAAGTTGAAGCTCCGCCTTTAACTAATGAAGAGAATGTTGAAAATGTCTTGCAGGAAGCTCTAGCTGACCCCGACTTGACTCCTGAAGAAGTTCAGCAAAGAGTTGCTGAAGAGAAAGAAGCTATTGCTCTAATTGAACGAGAGAATATTCAATTTATTAATACTAGAAAAACAGGTAGTATTTTTGGTTGGGGTGGAGGGACAGGATCTCCGGCTGGTGATGAAGAAGGTATAGCAGCCGCGGGAGAAGCAGCGGCTTTAGAAATTCCGTCCGGAGAGGAATCAATGGCCGAAGGTGCAGTGCTCTCTGATTCCGATCTATATGGAATGAGAACTTCTGAACTGGTTAGTGCCTCTCCACTTAGCGGGATGATAGTTTACTCCGGCCGCCATGTTTCCTCTAGACTACTTAAGCCGCAATTGGTTGAAGATAGTGTGATTGTCAAACCTGGTGAAACATTAGAAACTGATTTGAAATTTACTCCTGGAGTTTCACTTCATCCTGAATCTTTTGCTATCGAATTGGGTGCTGCTGGTCAAACTCTGGGAACGCAACAAGTTGAAGTCCAGGAAAGATTAGAGTTGGGAACTTCTGTGAGTCTGGATCCAGAAGAAGGTTTGTTGGATGTCCTCTTGCTAATCCCAAAAGTCGATGACACTTCAGACAAAACTGCTGAATATTTGCTTGACTTTTCCGTTGAGAAAGATCACGCTGAAAGTAGTGAATTAGATCTTTACAAAGTCCTAGGAATTCAGCGGACAACTGTCTTTACTGACTTGTATGGTCCTTACCATGTGCAAGAAGATGAAAGTGTGATTTTTGCTCAACAATTCCTACCACTATTCGAGATGGATGATACTTATGTTGTGAAAACAAAAATGTATAAAGATGGTAAAATTGTTGCTGAAACGGAAAATACTATCGCTGCTTTGAGAGAGAAAGCTAGAGAGGCATTAACTGAAGCTGAATTTACTCAGATTGTTAAAGAAGAGAAAGAAACTTTGGCTTTGATTGAACGGGAGAATGTCCAGTTGATTAATACTAAGAAAGTTGCTAAACTTTCCGCTTTGGGTGGTATGGCAGTCTCCTCGGGTAAACACACTTCTGGTAATTTGTTAAAGACGCAAGTTCTTGATGAAGAAATTGTTGTTGGTCCTGGTGAGACTGTCAAAACCGATCTGAAATTCAGGAAGGGAATTTCCTTCCAAGAACAATCAGTTGAATTGAATCTGGAAACAGTTGGCATTTCCCTTGGAACTAAAGAAGTTGATTTGGCTAAAGAGTCTCGGTTGAGAGCAGCTGTTGACCTTAATGCTGAAGATAAATTACTTGACATCTACTTCATTGTTCCTCCTGCTCCGGATGCTGCAGAAGGAGAGATTGAATATTTCCTTGAATTTTCTATTGATCGAGATAATACCGGTCGAGGCGATCCTGGTTTCCTTAAAGCAGAGGAGACAACTCTCTTCAATGAATTGTATGGTCCGTACGACATTAAACCAAGTGAAGGGACAATTCTAGCGCAAGAATTACAATACTTGTTTGATCTGCAGGCAGGCGATTTTGTCCGCACTAAGATTTATCAAGGGATGTCTGTAGTAGCTGAAAATGAGTTCTTATTGGAATTGGTTTCTGCTGGTAAAGATGATGAAAAGTTAAAGATTGTTGAAAATTCTCAAATTACCGAGGAAGGAGAAGAGGGACGTGATAGTGAAGGAGCGTTAGTTGGACAAGCACATGCTGCAATGGCTTCCAAGAAGAAGACGTTAAGCGTGATTTTGGTTTGGTTAGCGGTGATAATTGTTCTTGCCTTATTAACTGTTGGCTCATATTTCTATTTTAGAAAATCTCTTTTCGGCAGACAAACTCCATCTTTATCGAGTGTCTCTCTTCCGGTTCTTTCAAGTAAAAAAGAGATTCCAACTAAAAGAAAATTACAGAGTAAAGAAAAGATTCCTAAAGATACTAGAAGTGCCAAGAAGGAAGAGTTTGTTTCTCACTCAATCATTGATTCTTTACCCCTAAAATCAACAGGAACTCGTTCTAATAAATTACTTTCAGCTCTCCATAAATCTATTTTATTGCGTCGCAAGAAATA
>CAZOXR010000098.1:0-3211 GCA_964583885.1 uncultured Methanosarcinales archaeon
GTTTATTACCAGGGCAGGGGTTGAGCTGGCGCTGTTTATGGTTAGCTGTTTAGAGTTTATGATTATCTCATCAGTGGTAGAAGAGTAGCCCAGGGTGATTTGATCATTTAGCGTATCTACGATTAAGTTATCATCTGCGCCATCGCCTATGGTCAGGGCTGTGGTTGAGCTAATATCTATGTCCAGGGCTCCGTCCAGGTCAGTTGCGCCAGTTAGGCTAAGAGAAGCGGTAATGGTTATTGCATCGGTTCTGGTGTTTACAACCAAATTATTAGTAGTGTTGTCGCCTACGGTTAAAGCCTGGGTTGAGTTGGCGTCTATATCTAATAAATTATTTAAATCAACTGCGCCGCTAATATAGTTATTATCGCCGGCTAAGTTAGTATCGCCTGCGACTGATAAACCGCTGGAGCCGGCGGATAGGCTAGTGGCTCCCAGAGTGCCGCTGACGCCCAGGTTAGCAAACTGGCTATAGCTGGCTGAGAAAGAGCCGGCTACTGCTAAATTGCCGGAGATAGTTTGCGAGCCCTGGATAGTAGAGTTGCCAACTACTACTAAATCCTGGTTGATTTTAGCTGTGTTGGTTGTTAGATCAGTCGTGGTTAAACCCCCCTGTAGCTTTGCTTCTTCTGTCACTGTTAGAGTTTTAGCGCTTAGAGCTTGGTTAACGTCTAGACTGTCATCTATAACTAGATTGCCCTGGCTTGAATATATTCCTTTGCTTAAGTCGGCTGGGCCCAGGACAGTAAGCGGGCCTGTTATTTTAGCTAGGCCTTGGGCTATTAAACTGCCTGAAACGTTTAGATCTCCTGCTACTTGATTGTTTCCGGTAATAGCTAAATCACCGGCTAGAGTGGTAGGGCCGATTATTTCTGCTAGGCTTAAACTGCTGGGGTAGATTATTTGAGTTGCCGGCGCGGTTGCTGCTGTCTCCGTGTCTTCCTGTTTTAGTGTTTTAGTGTCTTCGTGTTTTAGTGTTTTAGTGTCTTCCTGTTTTAGTGTTTTTATGTTTTCGTGTTTTAGTGTTTTCGTGTAAACCTGGGCATAGCGGTCTTTTAAACTGTTGGGGATGAAAAAGTCTATAGCCTTAACGTATAGATCAGTTAGCGAGGAGATTGATTCGCTTAGTTCTTTGGTTAAATAACTTTTGCTTGTCTGGCTGTATTTGCTTATTGTATTATTAGTCTTGTTAATTTTAGCAGAGGCTAAGCTTAATTTATTAGCTCCGGCCTGAGAAAAACCACTTACTTTGTCTGCGCTAGCTAAAGTTAGCCGGGCTAGCTTACTGCTTAGAGTTAATGATATTTGCTTTTGCTTGTCAGCTATTGTCTGCAGCGTGTCTTTAGCCTGGTAGTTAGCCTGCTTAACTGCTTGCTGGCTTCTTTTAGCCGTGGTATTAGCCAGGGCTAAGAGATTGCCTAGGTTGGCCTGGACAGGCTGAGCCGCCTGCTCAAATACTCCTGCTACTTGGCCGGTTCTGTTAGAGAGGATGCTTATACTGTCCTGGCCTAGCCGGGTTAACTGCTCCGGCATTAATTTAATAACCGGCTCTAGATTAATATATTTAGAAATAACTAGATCAGCCGTCCTGATTATAGCCTGTTTAGCGCTAAGATAGCTTTGCCTAACTCTTAACGCAACTTGATCTTTGTATGTAGTCTGCCCGAAGCTGGCGACAAAAACCGCTTGTTCTTTAAGCTGCTTTAGTCTTTTGGCTAAGGCTATATTGCCCTTTTTAAAATTATTTTCTAGCTTCTGGCCAATGGTTATGGTTTTATCGGCTAAATTAACTAACTTATTGTTAATAGCATGCTGGCTCTTTTCGGCTAGTTTCTGGCCGGGAATTACTTTGTTGTTTAGCGCGCTGTTATAAAATTTATTTCCCTGCTCTCTAAATTGGTTTAGGCCCATAGCTAAAGCGTGGCCAAGCTGGCTACTGGCTATGTTTTGTTTTTGCCTGCTGATGTTGCCGCTAAGTTGTTGGCCCACCTTAGTTGCCGCTAAATTGGCTTGCTTAACTAAATGGCCTGCTTTAATAACCGGTTTTAAATAAAGCTTGTCCATTAATTTTGCCAGGTTGGATGCCAGCGCGGGATTAAGCTGGATTAATGAAATCGCGATTATTAAAATTATTGCCGCGGCAGCGGCTAACTTGCCGGTTGAGTTATTTTTTTTCTTTAATAAAATAAAAAAACTAACCTGGCTAAGGCGAGTAAATAAATTCTCGGCTAGCCGGGCTAGTTTTTTTACCGCTATGAAAAATTGGTCATGCGATATTGTCCTGCTATTAATAATTAATTGCCTAAATTTTTTTTGCCTTTCTTGTCTGGCCAGAGAACGTTTTAATCTGGCTTGTGATTTTTTTTGCTGGCTGGCTATAAACTGTTTGCGGTTTTCTTTCTCTTTAGCCTGGCTAATTAACTCCGCCCCTGACTTTTTAATTTCTTCCTGCCAGTCTTGATTTATTTGCTCTGGTTTGGGCTGGCTAAATTGATAACTTTTTTTTCTGACGGGTTTAATTTCTTTTGCTAAAACTTTTTCTAATTGGCTGGCTGGGGCAGTTGTTGCTGTTTCTTCTGCTGTTTCAGCTAACACTGCCGGCTCATCTTCTACGGCTTCAGCTAAAATTTCTGTCTGGCCTGCTGTTTTCGTGTTTTTGTGTTTTCGTGTTTTTCTGTTTTCGTGTTTTTCTCCCTGCTCTCTTTTATCTTCTCTGGCATGCATTTCCAGATAGTCGCTAAACCATTCTTTAGTGGTAAAAAAATTACGGCCTATCTTCCTGGCTTTTAGTTTTTTGCGTTGGACTAAAAGAGAAAGATAAGCCGCGCTGTACGGCCCGGTTTTAACAAATCGGCGCAATGGTATTAATTTTTTGTTTTCATTAATGACTCGGCGACGCATGGGGATTGTTGCCTTTTAAAAATTTTAATTATAATAATTAACAACTTATAATAGCTTAAGTAAAGTTAGTTTAAAATTAGGCTCTATCTTATCATTCTATTATCAGTTTCTTATCATAAATTATACCATAAAATTAAGCTAATTTATAGATAAAAAACAACAAATATTTTAGTTGGAAAGAACGCCCTGATTTACACCCTGATTTTTGCTATTTATTAAGGTTTTTTTAGTAGTTTTTTACTTTTTGCCTTAATTTTAAATTAACTTAAAAAAATTGCTTATTTAATCTTAAATTCTTTATTTTCCAGGG
>CAZOXR010000099.1:0-3191 GCA_964583885.1 uncultured Methanosarcinales archaeon
AAGAATGTTGGCAGAAGCGCAAAGATATGTGCAAAAACATTCGGGAAAAGTTACTTTGAATTATGTTTTAATTGATGGAATAAATAATTCTGATCAAAATATTGGTGAATTAGTTTCTTTGTTGAAAGGAAGAGAAGATATCTTTTATGTTAAGGTGATGAAACCAAATCTAACTTCTAGTTTTGTTTTTTCTTGGAAAGATGCGGATTTAACTCATTCTCCTTGTAAAGAGGTTCGAACTTACTCTCCTGCAGAGTTCCGGGACCAATTGATGGAGAATGGTATCTCAGCAACCTTCTTTGAAAGCAAAGGCACCGATGTTTGGGCTGGCTGTGGGATGATGACTTCGATAATCCGAACCAAACCAGGAATAAATCGGCCGGAAGACTTGGTTGTTCCGCAGGCTGATCCTGCTAAGTTAGGTTTTGATTAATTATGGTTAACTGGACACCAAGAAACTTTGATTTTGTCCACTTGATTCAAACCCATTTTGAAGTTTATATCTAAAAACAAGCCCATTTTAGTCTTATTTTTCTGAGTAGTGGACAAGTGGACAAGTCCGGGTAGAACTTATAAACTAGTTTGTCTTCAATAAAATAGAGAAAAAGAAGTACGCAAAGCTTTTAACATAAATTTTTCCCCTAAAAACAGGGTCGGCTTTCACCTAAAAATTTATTGTAAGTTTTGCTTTACACTTCTTTTTCCAGGATAACTCCAAACTTTCAAAGAATATAAAGTTTGGAGGTAAATAAAAATGAGTCAAAAACAATCAATTCATCAGAATGTACAGAATTTATTCTTGGAAAACCCGAATCATATTTATACAACTGGAGATTTGGTAAATCTTCTCAATTATGAATACGGCTTAGACGTCAAAAAAGAAATTATCACCATGGTACTAATTAGGCTTTATCGGAAGGGGGTAATTTACAAAACACCAACCCAAATGACCAATGGATTTTATTATTCTTTAAAAAACAAGGAACAACTAAATTCCATTTATAACTATTATTTGTTGCCTTATTATTTTCAAAACAAAGAATGGTTGATTGGTCAAATTATCAAAACTAAATTTGATAAAATTCAAAATAATAAGTCCCTAAATATTAACCAAATTAAGGAACTTGGTTTTGTTAAAAAATATTCTTTTGGTTTTTTTGAAAACATAAAAACCCAACAATTTTTAGCTTTGATAATTGGTTTTTCTATGTGTGATGGAAGTATTAATAGAAGATTAAATAAAACAAGGTTTTTTTTCAGAAGAAAAAGAGATGCTCAATTATTTGAGAAGGATTTTCAAGATTTATTCCCACTTGAGACATTCAAAATTGCTCCATCTAGCGTAGGAAATTCTTATTTTGCAGAAGCGTTAAAAAGTTCATTGTTGTCAAAACTTTTGTATTATTTGGGAGCCCCCAAAGGAAACAAAGTTTTCCAACCTTTTCTAATTCCAAATTGGATTTACCATGGTCCAAATGAAATAAAAAGAGTTTTCCTATCCACTGTGATCGGGAATGAAGGATTAGCACCATCAAACAATAGATGGAGAATCCAATTTGTCTTGTCTAAATCAAAAGAACATGTATCTAACTTAATTGAATTTTTAAACCAAATAAGAGCAATGTTGTTTCATTTTGGTATCACTACATCACATATACAACTAAGAAAACAAAATGGAAGACAGTTCCATGGTAGATTTTATATTAAAGGAAAGAAAAATTTACGTAAATTTTATAAGCAGTTTCGCTTCTTATATGCTTCAGAGAAACAAGAAGTTTTAGATGATTTAATTTCGAGAAATTAATCTCTTAGGTGTGGAATGCGCCATGATGTTGGTGAACACCAGCAGAGCCTTCGGGCAATGATGAACGGATGTAACTTACTAGCGCACATTGACCCTAAGAATTTTAAATCTCTTTCAACTTCTTCATACTTTTACTAAAATATTCTTTCTTTTCCTTAATTGCTGTTGGACTACCACCACCATGCCAGGTAAATCTTGGTTTCATCTGCACTGGAAACAATCTTTCATTAGAATCATCAAACAAGACTGCTGCTCCTTTTAATCTAGGTAACATATTAATTTCTTCATCTAAACCTTTTCGCATATAACTTTGCATCAATAAACCTAATGCTTCAGTGTCCATCTTAGCTGTTAATCTGTGGGCAATGACAGTATCTGATTGAGTCATTACATCGGTGTGTATTTTCCCTGGTTGTTGAGTAGCCAAGATCAAAGATATTCCTGGCTGCCGACCTTCTCTTAAGATGGTAATCAAAGCATCTGAAGCGGCTGTTTTACCATCTTTAACTAACGCTTCATGTGCTTCGTCGATACAGACCCACACTAAAGGATCTTCCATTTTGGTCTCCACTTCTTTAGAAAAGTAATGCATTGCTGCATCCACAGTCTTAAACTCTTCCGTTTTCCGAGCTAACATTCTTTGCTGGAATAAAGTCCTACAAATAATACCAATGACTAAGTTCTTGATTTCCCAACCACTAGCCATAGTCGCATAAGGACTAACATCTAAAACTGTTACTTGTCCTCCCGCGACAATTTCTTTTAGCGGAGTTCCTTCTTTTCTAAAAATCTCCCAGCCTTTAGCTTTCTCAAACTCATTCACCACTACACTGATAGTTACTTTATCACTCTCTTGATCTTCTTTTACTAATTTGATCAAGTCATCCATGGCATAACTTTCTTTTTTCTTCTTCAATTCCTGACAAACTCGAGTAATTAATACTCCGGCCGCAGAATTAGGATCTAAGGCAAAAGCATTACACCAATCATTAGGTTCTACATCAATCGGTTTTAAGGAAAAGGGAAAATCAGTAGGGATCCCTTCTTCTTTGTATTTGTAATAAAATCCATCGGGAGTGTAAATCTTAATATCCAAAGCTTTTGGTTCGAAACCCCATGATTTAACCAAATCAGCATCTTGAAAATTAGGATATTTCATGGTCCAGTAAATTCCCATCGTATCCAAGAGAACAATGGATAAGTTCTGTTTAATTTCCATAGGTAGATCTGCCAACCCTTCAGCAATAGATCCCATGGTGTAAGAATTATGAACTACAACATAGTTGGCTACAAAATTATGGGTTTCTGGGACAGTCAAGTCATAAACTTCAAATTCACCTTCTAAATAATTTAAAGAAATAATTTCATCCCAAAAAATATCTGAATT
>CAZOXR010000100.1:0-3129 GCA_964583885.1 uncultured Methanosarcinales archaeon
CGAGCGCTTAAGCTACTATAAAGATAGTATGTCAGGCTCAAAAAGCGCAGAAAGCGCAGAAATCACGCTTAAAGGAATATGGATTGACATGGTTGAGCAAGGCGCTAAAAATCCTGCTTCTGTCTATGGCATGGCGCGTGAAGTTCAGTTCACAACTTTGCCTGATCTGTTCTTTTCAACACACCCAAGAAAACAGGAGGATTGCGACATTGTTGTAGAACGTGACAGATCGCAGTTCAACAGAAAAGTGAGAGAAGTCCTAAAAAGAAAATTACGAACATTCTTAGCATGGAAAGAGCATACTTATGAAGAGATTAAAAACAGGAGGATATTCACATTAAAATACCTAAGGCAGCATTATGAGATTATCAAGATGTACATGGTATGGGTTAAGCCATACCTGAAAAATATCCAGAGGCTGCACATGGACCAGACTAAGACAGACACACCTGACATCTTAGTTGCCTTTGAAACCTCTATGATTGAAGTTGAGATTTTAGCAAAAAAACCCCAGAAAGCAGGAGTTAACTCGTGCATCTTAACGCATTTCTTATTCAGAACAAAGCCAGAGATGAATTACGCTCAAGAATATCAAAAAGGACCATTGCATGTTGGAAGGGTTCAGATGACTTTTAGAGCATATGCATGGACTGACAAGGAAGTGCTTGCTTACAAGAAAATGAGGGAACAAGAAGACCTGCAGTTATTAGGATTAGTAGATTCGTCAGTAAAAGCAGCATTAGATTCATTAGGTGATGAATTGCTTAGATACTTAGAAGAAGCTGGCGAAGAATTCACGCCAAAAGAAAAAACACTATCAAAAAGACAATCATCAGCACTAAGCCCATACACATCAGTATTCAAGGGATTTGCCGATATATTTTCATCATTCAAAACAAAAAAAACAATCATTAAGCTAAAACCAAGCAAAAAGGATCTTTTCCAGATAAGCATGGCAAAATCAGATGCAATGAAAAAAGCAAAAGACAGCATGTGGGGCATTTATCATCACTTTAAAAAACATCATGGCATGTTGAACTGGTAATTAAATCAATAAAGAAAAAACCATTAAAAAACAAAAAAATAAATCAATAAAATAAAAAATAAGAAACTTTAAATACTATCAAAATCTTAATTAGTAAAAAAAGAGGTGAAAGATGCCAAGAGTTCAGTCAAAGACAGCGCCAAAGAGTAATGTCCTAAACATACCAAAAATAGATGAAGTTTCTAAAACCAGGTGCCATACAGGCATCCCTGAACTTGACACTGTTTTAGGCGGTGGTTTTCCAACAGGCGCTGTTATCCTCGTTACTGGAAATTCTGGCACAGGCAAGACAATATTCTCTTTAGAATGGCTGTTTAATGGCGTGAACCAATTCAATGAAAACGGAGTGTATGTGACCTTTACAGAGCCTTTGTTTAAAACTCTAAAGAACCTGGAAGGCATGTCATATTATAATAGGGATATTATAGAAAAAGAAAAAATAAAAATCCTGGACATAAGAAAAGAGATTGGAAAAACAGGTTTTAAAGAGCAAAAGATTCTGGAGTTGATTGAAAAAGAAGTCAAGAAGAATGCTGCTCAGCGCTTAGTAATTGATTCTATAACTGCTTTTGCTTATAATCTGCAGGATAAATCAAGAATCAGAAGATTCATCTTTGATTTAGGAACTATGCTTGCTACTCTTGGCTGTACAACAATCCTCACAAGCGAGGTATCTACATCCCAATATTCAGTATATGGTGTTGAAGAATTTATTTCAGACGGAATCCTTGTATTCAAGCAACAGGAGCAGAAATTCCAGGTAGTCAGGACATTAGAAGTAGCAAAGATGAGAGGCATCAAGTGCCAAAGCGGTATTAATGCATTCAGGATTACAACAGAAGGCATAAAGCTGTTTCCTCAGCTTAAGGTTCCATTAACCCACACATCAGGAAGGAAAAAGATATCTATTGGTGTCAAAGGCCTTGACAGCATGGCCCTTGGAGGCATCTATGAAGGAAGCTCGAGCATAATAGCTGGTTCAACAGGCTCTGGAAAGAGTGTTCTTGGGCTGCATTTTATCTGGAAAGGACTGATGAAAAATGAGCCTTGCTTGCTTGCTGGCTTTGAAGAAAGCCGTGACCAGATACTAAGAAATGCAAAAGCATTTGGTTTTGATTTTGAAAAATACGAAAAAAGCGGGCTGTTAAAGATAATGTGCGCTTATCCAAGCGAGAAATATATAGAAGAGCACTTATTGAATATCAAAGATGTTATTGACAGCATGAACGTAAAAAGATGTGTTATTGATTCTCTATCTTCAATTGGAAATTCATTTGTAACATCGCAATTCAGGTATTTTGTTAAGAGGTTAAATGCTTACCTGAAGTCCAAAGTAGTTACCTCATTATTCACTACAGCTACTGCCAGTTTACTGGGTGTAGAGAAACTAACAGAAGCTCATCTGTCAACAATGACTGACAATATTATATTATTAAAATATGTTGAAGCAGGAGGAGAGATGAAACTAATGGCCTCTGTACTAAAAACAAGAGGAGACGACCATAGCAAAAGCCTGAGAGAATACGCAATAACAAAAAAAGGCATTGTTATCGGAGAGACTTTCAAAGGCTTTGAAAGTGTAATGACAGGCAGTGCAAGAAAAGTAAGCACCACAACACAAGAACAACTAAGAAAGGTATTTACAGAACACCTGGGCCCAATAGGCATGGTTGAATTTAATGAGCTAAGAGACCAAGGACAGATAAGAGAAGAGGGTATCATAAGCTTTGTTGACTCAATGATTCAAGAAGGAAGCTTAAATCATGAAAAAGGAAGCGCTATGAAAGCAAAGATACACGCTATTTTTGGAACTGCTCCTGGCTTTGGTGAAGCAGAAGAAACTAAATCAAACATAAAAGAAACAAAACAATCATTATTTTCAAGATTATTAAAAAAGGAGGAATAGGAAAATGAAGCTTAGCTATATGTTAATCGGAGGGTTTTTGATAGTCGCTTTATTAGTTGGAGTCATAGGTTATGTCAGTATAACCACATTTAGAGATGTTGATATTATCAATAATGAATTGCAGTCAGATATTGTACCTGGCGCAATCAAGATGATGGAGATTGATGTGCAGGCTACT
>CAZOXR010000101.1:0-3005 GCA_964583885.1 uncultured Methanosarcinales archaeon
TAATTTAATAGATAAAGAACTTAATAATATTATTGAGGAGAACAAAGAGATAATTCCTACGATCATACCGCATAACATTGACAGCTTCAAAATAAAATTTGATAAAATAAGAGTTACTAAGCCAGAGATAACAGAAGCAGATGGCTCAAAAAGAAAGATATTTCCGGTTGAAGCCAGGCTGAGAAAAATTACTTATTCTGCTCCAATCTTTATCGAGGTTTCTGCTCATGTTAATGATGTCCAACGTGAGTCATTTACAACACAGATAGGAAACCTGCCTATAATGCTAAAAAGCAAAAACTGCCACCTGAACAAAATGAGCAGAGAAGAACTTATAGAGCAGGGAGAGGATCCGGATGATCCTGGCGGATATTTTATAATAAACGGCACAGAAAAGGTTCTGATCCATATAGAAGACCTGGCAGCTAACAGGTTTCTTGTTGAAAAAAATTCAGTCGGCCCAAGCGAGTATGTCGGCAAGCTATTTTCTGAAAGAGGCTCATTTAAGATCCCACATACAATAGAGAAGATGAAGGATGGTATTTTTTATCTTACATTCACAAGAGTCAAAAGAATTCCATTAATTGTTGTTATAAAAGCATTGGGCTTGTTAAAAGATGAAGAACTAACAAAATTTGTAAGCCCTGACAAGCAGTATGATGAAGTTCTCATAAATCTGCTGGAATTTGTAAGCATCAAAACAGAAGAAGAAGCAATTGATTATATTGCAAGAAAGATTGGGATAACCCAAGCAAAAGAGATAAGGGTTCAAAGAATGAGGGAAATCCTTGACAAATACCTGTTTCCTCATTTAGGCATTGAGCCGCAGGACAGGATTTACAAGGCCCATAATTTATGCAAGCTGATTAAGAAATATATTCGTGTATCACAAGGCGAACTTGGTGTTGATGATAAAGACCATTATATGAACAAGAAACTTAAGCTTAGTGGAGATCTTTTGGCTGACCTGCTAAGGGTTAATATGAAGGTTCTTATTGGCGACTTACTTTACAATTTCCAGAGGATTGTTAAAAGAGGGAAATTCCCTTCAATAAAGGTTATTATAAGAGAGAAATTATTAACGCAAAGAATCTATTCATCAATGGCCACTGGCTCATGGGTGGGCGGCAGAAAAGGAATTTCTCAAAGAATCCAGAGATTAAATTTCCTGGAGACTTTATCCCATCTACAAAGGGTTGTAAGTCCATTGTCTGCTTCACAAGAAAACTTTGAGGCCAGGGAATTGCATGCAACGCATTTAGGAAGATTATGCCCTATAGAAACACCAGAAGGAACAAATATTGGACTAAGAAAGAACCTTTCACTGCTTTGCTCTGTTTCAAATGATACACCTGAAGAAGATGTTATGAAATCATTAAAGAATCTTGACCTGAAGGTGATTAAATAATGACAGAAGTTTATATGAACAGCAAGTTCACAGGTACAGTGGATAATGCAGATAGTTTTGTACAGTCAGTAAAAGAGGAAAGAAGAAAAGGCAATATATCCAGTAACCTAAACATATTTTTTGATGACAAATCTGATAAAATAGAGATTGAAACATTAAGGGGCAGAGCCAGAAGACCCTTAATTATTGTTAAGGACGGGCATCCTTTGCTCACAGAAAAACACATCAAACAGCTGGAGAAGAATGAGATTTCATGGAATGACCTTGTCAATCAAGGCGTTATTGAATATCTTGATACAGCAGAAGAAGAAAATGCTTATGTAGCTTTTTTTGAGAAAGATCTTACTCCAGAGAATACTCATCTGGAGATCACACCTTTAGCCATGCTGGGATTAGCCACTTCTTTGGTTCCTTATGCTAATTTTAATCAATCTACAAGGCTGAATGCAGGCAGCAAGAATCAGAAGCAAGCTTTAGGTTTTTATGTTTCTAATTTTGCAGTGAGGATGGACATGGATGTTAATTTATTACACTATCCCCAGGTGCCCCTTGTTAACTCAATAATGCATGATGTTTCTAACTACAGCAAACATCCTGGCGGCCAGAATATGGTTGTTGCTATAATGAGTTATAAAGGGTATAATATGGAGGATGCTATTATTATTAATCAGGGCTCTATTGACAGGGGCCTAGGAAGAAGCTCTTACTACAGGCCAAGCATTGCAGAAGAGTTAAGGTATGCTGGCGGCTTAACTGATGAGATATCAATACCTGACAAGGAGGTTAAAGGATATAAATCAGAAAGGGATTATCGTTTCCTTGAAGGAGACGGAATTGTACATCCTGGCGCTGTTGTTAATGAGGAAGATGTTATTATTGGCAAGACATCTCCGCCAAGGTTTCTTTCTTCTTTAGATGAGTATAGCTTGGCATCTTCTACAAGAAGAGAAAGCTCTGTTTCATTAAAACACGGAGAAAAAGGAGTTGTTGATTTTGTTTTAGTCACAGAAAATGAGGAAGGCAATAAACTCATAGAAGTCAGACTAAGAGATGAGCGTATACCTGAAATAGGGGATAAGTTTACGAGCAGGCACGGGCAGAAAGGGGTTGTAGGATTAATACTGCCAGAAGCAGATTTGCCTTTTACCGCATCAGGAATAAAACCAGATATAATTTTTTCACCTCATGGGATACCTTCAAGAATGACTATAAGCCATTTGATTGAGCTTGTTGCTGGCAAGGTTGGAGCATTGTCTTCAAGATATGTTAATGGAACAACTTTTGATTCTGATCCAGAAGAGAGATTAAGAAATGAATTATTAAATTTGGGGTTTAGGGAAAGCGGTGTTGAAACACTATATAACGGGCAGATGGGAGAGCAATACAAAGCAAAGATATACATTGGAAATATGTATTATCTGAAATTAAAGCATATGGTGGCAAATAAGATCCATAGCAGAGCTCGAGGCCCAATACAGCTTTTAACAAGACAGCCAACAGAAGGCCGTGCAAAAGAAGGCGGCTTAAGACTTGGAGAAATGGAAAAAGACACATTTGTTGCGCATGGCGCTTCTTTATTATTGAAAGAAAGGTTTGA
>CAZOXR010000102.1:0-2946 GCA_964583885.1 uncultured Methanosarcinales archaeon
CTGATAAAAAATGACCCATTTATACAGCACCATAAGCCATGGCAGAAAGCATTAAAACAGCTGCAGTCTATGAAAGTAAGGGCAGAGCAGCAGGCATTAGCAAAACATGGCCTTAATTTTGTTATTTCTGATTATCTTCCTAAGAAACTTAAAGATCCAAAAACCTGGCTACCATAAACTTTTCCTAGCTCTTAAACTTTTTTGGAAAGCTTTTCCAAAAAATATATAAATTCTAAATTCCAGGGTATCTTTTAGCATGAAAGAGACCCCAATCTGCTGTAAAAATTGTATAACCTGGGAAAAATTTGGAAAACAGTGCTGGGTTTACTGGGATCTAAAAAAAGACTGCACACAACATACAACTTCTTGGGATAATGTTTTGCAATAAATTTATAAATGGTTTATCTCTTCTTTAGACTATGGCCCTGTAGCCTAGTCTGGATACTTTTTGCTGGAAAAGGCACTAGCCTTCTATAACTGTAGAAAGCTAGGGATCGTGGGTTCGAATCCCATCAGGGCCACTTTTTTCAAAATGGACATTAAAAAAATCTTAATGAGCAGAAGCGGAAAAACATTTTACTTAAAAGATATTTCCAAAGACTTCCACTGCCAGTTTGGTTTTGTTTCTAAAAAAGATTTAAAGAAAAAAGATGGTTCAATAGTTAAAACAAACACCGACAAGGAATTAATATTATTTTCTCCGTCTTTTATTGATAATTATAAAAGGATAAAAAGAGGCGCTCAAATAATAACAAGAAAAGACATAGGCATTATAATTGCTGAAACAGGCATTGATAAAAATTCAAAAGTTGTTGACGCAGGCGCTGGCTCTGGCGCTTTGGCTTGCTTTCTAGCTAACATCTGCAAGGAAGTTACAACTTATGAAATTAGAGACGATTTTATTAAGATTGTTGAAAAGAACAAGGAATCTTTAGACTTAAAAAATTTAAAGATAAAAAAGAAAGATATCTATAAAGGAATTGACGAAAAGAATATAGATTTAGTAACCTTGGATTTGCCAGAGCCATGGAAAGCTTTAGATTCTGCAAAAAAGGCATTAAAGATTGGCGGTTTTTTGGTTTCTTATTCTCCCACAATACCTCAGATAATGGATTTTGTTAATGCAGTCAACAAAAACAAAAATTTCATGCATCTTAAAACAATTGAACTAATACAAAGAAAGTGGGAGATTGAAGAGAGGAAAGTAAGGCCCATAACAACCCAAACAGTTCATACTGGTTTCTTGAGTTTTTGTAGAATGATATAACACTACTTTAAAGTAATAAAAATAGTAAGATTTATAAAGGGAGGATATTTTCCATAATAAAATGACCAAAGAATACAATGGTTTTAAGATAGTTGGAAACTTAGATGACCTTTTTCGCACTATAGATAAGGTTGCGCCAACTAATGCAACAACCTTAATAACAGGAGAAAGTGGAACTGGAAAAGAACTAGTGGCAAGAGCAATAAGCTATGAAAGCCTAAGAAGCTCTGAGCCACTGGTGGTTGTTAACTGCGGAGCAATTCCTGCAGAGTTGCTCGAATCTACTTTATATGGCCATGTTAAAGGAGCTTTTACAGGAGCCACTTCTGACAGAGTTGGAAAATTCGAACAAGCAAATGGCGGTACAATATTCCTTGATGAAATTGGAGATATGTCACTTGATCTACAGGTAAAACTACTTCGCGCTTTACAGTTTGGTGAATACGAAAAAGTAGGCGATACTGATACATACCGTACAGATGTCAGGGTAATAGCTGCAACTAATCAGGATCTAGGGTCAATGATGGAAGAAGGAAAATTTCGAAAAGACCTATTCTACAGGCTTAATGTTATACCTATCCAGATTCCTCCTTTAAGGGACAGGATAGGCGATGTTCCAGAATTAACAGAGCATTTTGTCAATAAATATCTAAAAGAAGACGAAAGCGTTAAAGAGCCCATATCAATCTATTGGGGAGAAGGGCCAGCAAAACCAGTTCCTGAAGGAGAGACAGCTGTTATTATAGATTCAGCATTTAAGTCAGCTTTATTAGATTATAGTTGGCCAGGCAATGTTAGGGAATTGGAAAGCGCTATTGAACATGCAATTATAATGTGTGAAGACAACACACTTAGGAGAGATGACCTGCCTTTTAATATCCTGGCAAGTGAAGAGTTAAACATTCCTGTTAGTGAATTAAGGGCCGCTGGTAACTATGATCCAAGAGTTCGAGAATTTGCTGAATATGTTGTAGCAGGGAGGGGGCTGGATAGAGCTTCTGACGAGGTAATGGCGTGTGTTCTTAAAATGCAAGAAGGCAATATGACTGAGGCAGCAAAGGCGTTAGGTATAGGGCGCGCAACCATTTATCGGCGTCTGCATGATCTTAGAGAAAGAACTAGAAAATAAACCTAGAATAAACAAACTCATCCTTATCTTTATAATAATGGCTTTTTAATGTTGTTTCATGCTTGCAGCCCATTTTCTCGTAAAAAGACTGTGCTCTTTTATTGTCAGCATGTGTTAAAATGTAAAGCTTTCTTAATCTAAATCTGTGTTTTTTGTATTCTTTATCTGCTCCTTTTATCAAAGCATCAAACAATTCTCTTGCAACACCTTTACCTCTTGACTCAGGCAATACAGCTATCCTATCCAATTCACAAAGCTCATGCTTTGGCAGGCCATGAACCTGCCATGTAACAATTCCAATTATCTTTCCATTCTCTTCAGCAACAATATAATTATACCCTTTCTTTGTTTCATTCTTAAAAACTTCTTTGCCTTCCTCAACAGAATCAATATTATATGATTCTTTCAGCACTACAGCTATTCCTTCTGCATCTTTTTCTGTTGCTTTTCTATAATTTACCATTTTATTCAACTGTAACACTTTTAGCAAGATTTCTTGGCTTATCCGGATCAAAGCCTCTTAAATCAGCAATATGATAAGCCAACAACT
>CAZOXR010000103.1:0-2920 GCA_964583885.1 uncultured Methanosarcinales archaeon
ATTGGATTCATATTGACCTGTTACGGCTGCGTTACCTTGGCCTTGGGCTACGTTTGTGACAGATGCACTACCTTGGGCAGACTCCATATCGTGAGTTAGAACGTCTATGGCTCCACCACTATCAAATTCAATCTCAACATCTACACGTCTATTTGATAGAGTTACCGTGTTTACTGCACCTGTTCCATTTTTTACAGTGTCCACGACTGGGTATAATTTAGATTTTAAATGATAGAAAGTTTTACCACTTGGCACAGTATAGGAAATTTGTGCAGCATTCCCCGTAAATTCTGAGGATACTAAATGGATTAATTTTCCATCAAATTCCTTAATGGCTAGAAATTCATAATCACTCAATCTCTTTCTCCTTGTTTTGAGAAATGGAATCCATGGAAATACTATTCATATCACCTTTTTAAGATTATGTTACTGTTCCATCCCTAGAATAGTATGACCATGCTCCAGAACTTGTCCTGACATAAAGTTTGCCGTCGTTAATGTCATGTCCTATGGCCCCATCAAACGCTCCAAAGGCTTGATTCAAATCAGTTAGAGAGGGGCTCCCATCATTAATCCAAGGAAGGGTAATAGTTCCAGATGTTCCTATATTACTGCTAAAGTCAATTACTCCAGTATCTGCCTTTGTAAAAAATCCCATATTTCCACTACTGGATATGATTCTAGTTTCATCAGTGTAAGACCATACATATTGAGCATTATTGTCATCGCCTTTGATTGTCACTGCTGTAGAGAGGGAATTATTGGCTCTGACATAAATGGCAAGTGTTCCTGCATCAGTTACATCAGAAACCACTGCTGCGATTGATGCATAATCTGTCTCTACTCCCGTATCTCTAATAATAAAAGATAATTCCCCGATGTTTTCTGTTGCTAGAGGAGTGGAATCGACTTTCACGATTTTAATTTCTGCTTGTTCTGCTGCGACACTTGACTCATTTTTAACTTCAAATTCTGGAGCATATAGACTTGTTACTGTCCCATTGCGTGAAAACATACCACTTGCTGTGGGATAAGCAGAACTGTCGTTGAGAGTTTGAGTGGATGTAATTATTACATTTGGAGCAGTGAATGTTGTTGCAGTCCAGGTGTATTTGGATGTGGCATTTTCTGATAATATCATAGAAGAACCTGTAGGAAAATTGAGGTCCAAAATACTTCCTGTGGATGAATGCACACTAGGAACATTGGCCACTCCTGAACTTGACCTTAAACGGATAGTATTGACATTGAGATTATCAACTCTGTTAGTAGAATCTCCAATATCATAAGTTGCTGCATCAAATAATAAATCAGCATTTATTGCAGTAGTACCAAGATTATCCAATTCTATGGTCGCTGCTGTTGCTGGGATAGTTGAGATATTGACTTCTGCCCCTCCTGAATAAATTTTTACATCATTACCCTCTCGGTAAATATATCCATTAGCAGGAGAGACTATTGCTGTTCCGTCTGCAATGGAGATAATACCCTGCCCAGATGTGCCATCGCCTACGATAACAGTATGAGGAGCAGTAAGAACAGTATCTGATAATGATAAAGTTTGGACTCCGTTATGATACCAAATATAATTATGATTTGTATTATCTAGATTAAAGGCCATAGAGGATGCTGTTGTTCTTATTGCGTTTGGACTGCTGGAGTTTGGAGCAGACAAGTCATTGCCTCTGAATTGAATACCTTTTAGATTTGCTTTATCGAAATATTTTGCACTGCTGCCAATATCATCATTCCCTGCATCATTTGGGACTATTGCTGCCACTTCTGTGATTTGATTATCGTTCATTTCTAAGGCTGAGGCTGTAAAATTAAATTCCTCTGTATCTTGAACTTTAATCTGAAATGATTTTGCTGTGGCGATATTAGCCACCATGTTGGAACTACTATCCAAGAATATTGTAGGGGTCGATGCTGCACTTACTGCTCCCGATGAGGTAGCAAATTCAATCCTATCCACATCTTTTGCATCATAAGTTCCAAAGTCTAAATCGGTGTTTAGAGTTGGGGCTGATAAATTGTTTAACTGTTGATTTGCAAAATTTCCCCCACCTGACAAACTAATAGAGCCTCTAAGGGCAGGGATTGCATGATAGTTTGTTCCCCCATCGTTTGTTCTTAGAGTTACAATAGTAGTCGCTGATGCTGTTGTGGAAATAGATACAGTTTCGACTACACTTGCAGGCCATGTCACTGTCCTTCCTCCTGTGGCATCTTGGACAAATTCTATCTCAAACTCTATCTGAGTTCCTGAACTTGGGGGATTTGAAAATGTTAGTGTAGGATTTCCTGTTAATGTGATTTTATGAATGTGTCCTGTTGTGGCTGATAAATCCAAATCTTCTGTAGTAGTTCCGACATTTCCATGGTCGTTAATGTCTGGAGTAATTGGAAAAGATACAGTTCCACCACCACCAGCTCCTCCTGCTGAAGAGCCACCTAAAGCAATCTCAAAGATAGTAGCCTGACAGTATTCTGTGGCCAGTGCTGTTAATGCTGTTACTGATATGATTCTTAATTCTACTGTGACGTTAGTTGTGGGAGTAAATGTGACATCACACTTTGGTTGGTTGGCATTATTGCTGGCGTGTGTTTGGGATTCGTAAATCGCCCTCTTGCCTATTTCTGCTGTATTTGTAATGTCATACCATGCTACTACTAACTGACCTGTAGCCCCTGAAAATTCAGGTCTTAATGCTCCTGATAAATAATATTTTTTTCCTGCTGATAATTCAAAGATTCCATCTGCTTGCCCTGCTCCTGTTTGAAGTGTAATGCCTCCATCCTCGTCTAATGTATCAAATTCAACGTGGTCAGTTGCTGTGATGTTTGTTGTTTGGTCTGCTGCTAGAGAGGCTGAACAGAATGTCCCTGTCCCTGTTCCTGTATCAGTGCTTAATACAGT
>CAZOXR010000104.1:0-2870 GCA_964583885.1 uncultured Methanosarcinales archaeon
GCCACTTTAGCAGGAAATATATTGTTTAGTATGTGCTTGTCTTTATTGCCGACAAAAGAATTAGTTGATTGTATAAACAATGCTTATAAAAAGGTTAATGACGGCCAGGCATTAGATGTTGTTTTTAGTTTAAAGGATATTGATGAAAAAGATTATTTTGAGATGATAAGCAAAAAAACAGGTGCATTAATTGAAACTTCCCTGGAAATGGGAGCTGCCTTAGCAAATGCAAAAAAAGAACAGATAGAAAAAATAAAGGAATTTGGAAAAAATTTAGCTCTTGGATTTCAATTATGGGATGATATAATGGACTTAAGCAATGACATGAACAAAGGCCATGAGCTTGGCTCTGACATAAAAAAAGGAAAGAAAACATTGATTGTTTTGCACGCATTAAAAACATTAGAGCAAGAAGATAAAAATTTTCTATTGAAAGTTCTGGGTAATGAAAATGCTTCTAAAGAAGAGATAGAAAAAGCAATCAGTATTCTGAAAGATTCTATAAAATATACTAAATATATCGCAGAAGATAAAATAAAAAAAGCTAAAGAGGTCCTAAAAGAATGTGAGATGAATGACGAAGGGTATGCTTTTTTTAATAATCTCACTGACTATGTTATAAAAAGGAAAGTTTAGCTATTTTTCAGCAACAAAAACCCCATAAGTAACCATATTATTCTTAACAAGTCCTTTGTCCTCTTTTTCTTAGTAAGATTTATATAATAACTATAAATCTATAAAAATAGAAAAGTACAAAACAGAAATGCATTATGGGGTTCAACATAAATGAATAGAAAAAACATATTCTATTACTATTACAGAATGTTTAGATGGAAGTTTTTGAAAGACAGGTCTCCAATAGCAACAGCTATAAAAATAACGCAAAGATGTAATCTAAGATGTAAACATTGTACTTGGCAGAATAAAGTAATTAAGGATTTATCATTTATTGAATGGAAAAAAATTATTGATGACCTACATAATCAAGGTGTAACTATTGTAGTTATTGAAGGTGGCGAACCAACCCTTCACAAAGATGTGATAAATATTGTAGAATATATCAAATCGAAAAATATGTACTCTATTTTTATAACGAATGGAACTCAAGATTTGTCCAATCTGAATCCTGATGTTTTTTGGATCTCCCTTGATGGGATGAAAAAATCACATAATGAACTCAGAGGAGAAGGTATTTTTGAAAAAGTTATATCTGCTCTGGAAAAAAATCATGGAAAAAAATTCATTTCTTTGACAACACTTTCAAAGACAAATGTGAAGGATATTGAACACATGTGCAAATATTTTTCACAAAACAATCTATTATACGGTTTAGGATTCCATTTTGCATATCCTTACAATGATATTAAAGAGAGTGCTTTGGGTACTGAAGAAAGAAGGAAGACTGCAGAGAAGTTGATAGAATTGAAAAAAAAATATCCAAAACTTATGAACTCAGTATCTTATCTAAGAACAGTAGGTAAAGACAAAAAATGTTATCCTTGGCTTTTAGTTGTTGTAACGGCTGATGGAAAACAACAACATGGGTGTATGGTCAAACATATTGAAAAAGAAGATTGTTCAAAATGTGATATGGGTTGTTATGGTGAATTATCTAGATTTTATGAATTTAAAAAGGATACTGCTAAATTCTGGTCAGATAATTTTGGTTTTCTAAAATTATTCTAATTCCTGATTCACCTAGTAAAATCGCCTATCTTCAATTGCCCTTCTAATACCAGTTCCACCAATACCACAGCCAGCACCAACAATAACAACATCATACTTCATTTTAGATTAGTTATTGCCCTTATCTTGTCCCAGTCGGCTTCAGTATCAACACAACCATCTTTCAGTAAAGCAACGCCCTGGGGAACAATATTATTACCCCCCATTTCCTCTTTTGCTTTGTTAAGCTCATTAAGACAGCCAACACCTAAAACAGCTTTTGGTTTGTACTGCTCAATAAGAGTTTTTATCATACTAAAGCCAGGAACAATAAAAACTTTATAGCCAAGAACTTCTGCTTCTTTCTTAAAAGAGCCAATATTACACCTGCCGCAATTAATGCATATGATGCCTTCTCTGCCTCTTTCTGCTTTGCAGTCCTTGTGCCTTAGACAATGTGGAAGAAAGATAGCCCTTTCACTGAAAGGCACATCCCTAAATTCCTTTTCGTGGAGTTTATTAATGGCTCCAATATTCATTTTATTCTACAAACATTCTTGCTTTTTCAGGATCAAACTTCCATTTTGATTCAATTCTGCCTGATCTCTTGTAGTGTTTTACTAACCTCTTAATCTTTGACTCAGTAAGCTGCATACCTCTCTTTGCAGTAATATCCTGCCTGTTTGCCTCAAGATGTTTTGTAATACTAACACTCTTCTTGATCAATGCCATAAGGTCTTCTGGTATCTCTTCCACAAGGTTCTTTTCTTTCAAGATTGCAGTAATTCTCTTTTTAGCAATAACCCTTATATCAGGAATTCCATATGTGTCCCTTAAGATAATGCCTATCTGGGATGACGTTTTCCCTTCTTTTGATAGTTTCAATATCAAAAGCTCTAGCTCTTTTTCTTTATATCTTATCCATGTGGGCAAAGTTTTTTTCATTGGCTTTTTGCTGCCTGCCTTGCCTTTTTTCCTTGAATGCATTCTTGCCATTATAATTAACCTCCATTAATTAATATCGGGAAACAAAGAATTATCTTGTCTCCAGTATAGTCGAGCCGTGACATTAAATTTGCATCGACATTAATTGCATAAGCAATTATGGCGTTTAAAGCAAATTTATGGCAAGACCGAACTATCTCTTGATATACTATAGAAACTGTGGTTTGTTTATAAATCTTTGTGAAAAAATGATTCCACTT
>CAZOXR010000105.1:0-2857 GCA_964583885.1 uncultured Methanosarcinales archaeon
GGTTAGAAACTGTTTCTAATAAAGTATCAGGAAGCCTTGCCCAGTCTGCTGTCATTGCATCTTTTGAAGTAACAGCCCTTAATGTATTGATATATTCGTATGTTCTTGAGTCACCCATAACACCAACTGTTTTTACTGGCAGCAAAGCAGCCAAAGCCTGCCATGTCTTATCATAATAACCTGATTTTTTCAGCTCTTCAATAAAGATATAGTCAGACTCTCTTAAGATCTCAATCTTCTCTGGAGTGATTTCACCCAAAATCCTTATTGCTAAGCCAGGGCCAGGAAATGGATGTCTGTTGAGCACCTTTTTAGGAACACCAATTGCTTTTCCGATTTTACGAACCTCGTCTTTGTAGAACTCCCTGATTGGCTC
This sequence comes from uncultured Methanosarcinales archaeon, assembly GCA_964583885.1. Classification (GTDB taxonomy): domain Archaea; phylum Nanobdellota; class Nanobdellia; order Woesearchaeales; family CAZOXR01; genus CAZOXR01. The sequence continues at coordinate 377 of CAZOXR010000105.1, forward strand.
TATTGTCTTTAAGTCCATTTTCTCAGGCAGTGTTAGGTTATGATGGCTCTTAATCTTGTTTGCCTGCTTGCTTGGCTGAGCTGATTCAATCCTGTCGGGGTATATGGTGCCCTGGCCAAGATATTTTATATTTGGGAATCTCTTTTCTAATTCCTTGGCCTTCTTTTCAAAGACCCTTACAAATGTATGGCCAATAATCTTTCTTTTTCTCTCTGGATCTTTTACTCCTTCTAATTTTTTTAAGAATATCCTGCTGGCATCAATAAAATGGAAGTTTTTAAAATGAAGTCTTTCCTTGAATAGCTTTTTTACTTCATCTGCTTCGTTTTTTCTTATCAATCCGTGGTCGATAAAAACACAATGAATCTTGTCGCCTATTGCCCTGTGAATCAGAAAAGCAGCTACTGTTGAATCTACACCGCCTGATGCGCCCATTATTACAGCATTATTGCCAACTTCTTCTTTAACCTCATCAACAAGCTTTTTTGCAATATTACCCATATTCCAGTCTTTTTTTGCTTTGCAGATACTAATGAAATTTTTCAGAACTTTAGTGCCATTTTTAGTATGAATAACCTCTGGATGGAACTGAACACCATAAAGTTTTTTTATATTGTTTTCAAAAGCAGCAATCCTGCATGTATCAGTAGATGCTACAGCATCAAAACCTTTTGGAAGAGATAAAACAGAATCGCCATGCGACATCCAGACCTGCTCTTTTTTAGCTAATCCGTTTAATAACAAACATTTTTTCCTGATAGACAGCATCCTTTTACCATACTCTTTTTTTCTTGTCTTGACATTCCCATTAACCAGCTTTGCCATTAACTGCAGGCCATAACATATGCCCAATACAGGAATTCCCAGCTCAAGAAACCTTTTATCAATTATTGGCGCATCTTTTTCATAAACACTGGAAGGCCCGCCAGATAAGATAATTCCTTTTGGGTTTATTCTTTTTATTTCATTAAAAGGTGTATCAAAAGGCATTATATCAGAATGCACTCCAAGGTCTCTAATGCGCCTTGCAATGAGATGGCAATACTGGCCTCCAAAGTTTAATACTAGTATCATTTTAAGTGCAGATCATATCCAGCTTATCTTCGTCAATTGCCTTCTTTAGCTCTATTGCAATTCTCTCGCCGTAGCTTATGGAATCCATGTAAAGATAGCCTGAATATGGTGTGTATTGAGTTCCTGGGCTGCCAGGTATTCTCATTGAAACGTCAAATATGACAATCTCTTCTTTAGCTTCAAAAGAAGCGACAGAGCCCTGCAATGCAAAGGGGCCAATTATGCCTGGTGCATGAATTTTTTTGCATGCTTCAACAAACTTCTCACCCATTGCAAAAATCTTCTCAAGTATTGATTCTTTTGTTGTTACAGCTATATGGCCTGTTTCAATTATCTTTGGCTTCAAGTATTTCAGAACCTCAAGCTGCTCATTTGCAGGCAGTCTTAAGATGCCGTCAAGATTGGTTTGCCTGCGAGTATCTGTTCCCATTAACTCAAGCTCATCAGTTAAAGGGCTGTAAAAGTAATTGAAATTAACCTGAGCTCCAACAATGTATTCCTCGATAACTGCTTTCTTTAGCGCTTCTGGCTTTATTGCCTTTTTCTTCAATAACTCTTCTGATTTCTTTTTGTAGTCATCATAATTATTTGCAAAAAAGAAAGCGCGTTCATAGCCCCTAGCTGCTTCTGCTACCTTGACTAGAACTAACCTGTCTATCTGCTTTGGATTAGCAAATATTTTTGGTATCCTTATGCCTGCTTTTTTCAGGATATAATATTGGTTTTTTGGAACATCTCTTTCTTCAAGCTTAACCATCTGCCTTGTTCCGTATATTGGAACTAAAAACTTTTTTTCTATATCCTCAAAATCGCAATAGACCCAGAAATACCTGTTGTGGATGAAGATTGTGTTCATTTCGCGAAGTTTCTGCTGGACTTCTTTTTTAACAATATCCTTGAATTTATCGACGATTATTATTTCATCAATAATTCCTTTATTGTCTCGTGCTTTGTAGTATTTCTCATAGGTTTTTTCACGACCTTTCTGGCAGACAGCTAGTGTTCTAAATCCGTGCTTTTTTGCTCCCCTGCAGACATCCAGAGCAGAATGGCCTCCAAGAACGCCAATTGTTATGTTGCTTTTATCATAGTCTTCTAAGATCTGGTTGATTTTTTCCTGTGTTACTGTTTTGCCGAATAATTTAGCAAAGTCAATCTTTTTTTCTATCTTTTCTTCAACTTTCTCAACAAATTCAGGGATATTAAAGCCATTCTTTTTTACAAAACTAACGCTAGGCTTATGTGCATTTTTTCTTTTATGATGTGTTTTTTTATGATGTTTTGTTTTTTTGTTTCTTATCATCCCAGCACCTTTTTTAGCTTTTTTTGCTTAATGGCTTTTTTAATCTCGAGTGCAATCCTTCTGCCAGTTGACATTGGCTCTTTGTACTTTAGCCAGGTATAAGG
>CAZOXR010000106.1:0-2805 GCA_964583885.1 uncultured Methanosarcinales archaeon
ATAGGCAGGAAAGGAAAAATAATAGAATACTCAAAAGTAATGTTTGCTCCTACAAGATTCAAAACACAAGAGCCGTATTTTGTTGCATTAATAGAACTTGAAAATGGAGAAAAAATTACTTCACAAGTAGTAGATTGTGAAAAAATCTCAGAAGGCATGAAAGTTGAAAGTGTGATGAGGAAATTATTTTGTGATGGTAAGGAAGGACTCATACAATATGGTGTTAAATTCAGGCCAGGGTTCAATACGGAGGTTAAATTAAAATGAAGGGAAAATATGCTTTAATAACTGGTTCAGCTAAGGGTATAGGCAAAGCTATTGCATTAACATTAGCTAAAAATAAATGTAACATAATTATTAATGATATCCAACCAATGATGGATGAAGCAAAAAAAACAGTAGAAGAAATCAAAGCCTTAGGAGTTGAATCTTTTGTTGTTGCGGCAGATGTAAGTGATTTCGAAAGTTGTAAAAAAATGATCGAAGAAGTAAAAAGCAAAACAGAAAAAATTGACATCTTAATCAATAATGCAGGAATTACAAAAGACAGGACACTCAAAAAAATGACACCTGAAGAATGGAATGACGTTATAAAAGTCAACCTAAACGGAACATTTAATGTTACCAATAATGCTCTGGCACTAATACCTGAAAAAGGCAGAATAATCTCCTTATCTTCTAGCGCAGGTATATGCGGCAATTTTGGCCAGACAAACTATGCTGCCACTAAAGCAGGAATCATCGGATTCACAAAATCATTAGCAAAAGAAGTAGGCAAAAGACAGATAACAGTCAATGCTATTGCTCCTGGTGCTATAGAAGGTCCAATGACTGACAAAATTCCTTTGCTCCAAAAAGAAGCGCTATTACAGTTGATTCCTTTGCAGAAGATGGGTAAGATAGAAGATGTCGCTGAATTGGCTGCGTTCTTGGCTTCAGAAAAAGCAGGATATATAACGGGAGAAGTGATAAGGATAGATGGAGGGTTGTCTTTTTAGTCAATTTAAAAAAATGAAATACTGCGATTTTAAAGTAGGGTATAAAGGAACATTTACGACAGAGATTACTGAAGAAAAGAACAAGGAATTTGGTGATTTAGTAGGCGACCACAACCCTGTCCATTTTGATGAAGAAAGGATGAAGAAATCTATATTTGGCAAAAGAGCAACAAATGGCTTCTTGACAGAAACCACTATAGGTTCAGCTCTAGTCAAGATGTTTACCTCAGATGAGAGTATTGTCATTGCTTTAAAGAAAGAGATAAAGCTTTTGGCTCCTGTTTTTATGGGTGACACAATAACTGCAACAGTAACAGTTGCAGAATGTATTTCAGAAAAAGAAAGAATTCTATGTGATTGTGCTGTGGAAAAACAAGATGGAACAAAAGTAATAGAAGCAAAATTTTTAATAAAGATATTACATATCTAGGATTATTAGTTTTCTTATAAAGTTAGCACGACTTTTCCAATATTCTTCCTTTCTTCTATATATGTATGCGCATCAGCTACTTTTTCAAATGGAAATGTCTTTGCAATGACTGGGTCAAATGTGCCATCTTTCATTTTTTGAATGACTTGGTCCCCTATTCTTTCTAGCCAATCAGTCATACCCCACATTGGAAGGAGATTAAGACCAAAGATTCCATGATTCTTGAACAGAAGGCTTATTGGATTTATATTGGGAATCTTACGCATCATAAAAAAAGAGTGTAGTGCGTTTTTCTTTTTGCCGCTTTTTATTGCTGAATTGCCATAGAAAATGATTTTTCCACCCATCTTAAGTATCTCTCTGTCCCTCAGTAGATTATCGAATCCAATGCTGTCAAGAATAACATTTAAACCTTGTGGAGAAATTTTTTTGACTTCTTTAACAAAATCCTGCTTTCTGTAGTTTATGGGATAAGTCACCCCTGCCTTTTCAAGATGCCTGCACTTCTCATCTGAGCCTGCTGTACCATAGAGAATACATTTCTTATCAAGTGCTATTTGTGTTGCTGAAAGACCCACTGCTCCTGCGCAGGTATGAATAAGTACATGTTCTCCAGCACGAACTCTAGCAAATTCGTTAAGTGCTATCCATGCAGTAAAATACGTTATGGGAATTGCAGCACCCTTCACATAATTCATATTTTTTGGAAGCAAAAAGGTCTTATCCTCTTTTGCTCTTGAGAGGGTTGCATAGCTTCCGAATTTGGTTAAACCAATTACATTGTCTCCTTTCTTGACTTTCTTGACTTTTCGTCCAATCTCTTTTACTATACCAGAACACTCGTAGCCTGGAACAAATGGTAAAGGTGGCATCTCAGGATAAAAACCAACCCTCATCAGGGTGTCTGCAAAATTTACACCTATTGCCTTGACATCAATGATAACATCGTCATCTGCTTCTGATTTAATATCAGAAGCATCTTCTATCTCAAGAACACCTGTTGTGCCGTGTTTTGTAATTAATATCTGTTTCATTCTAGAAAAGCCATTCCTTTGGCCATATAATGCCACCAATTCATTTTTGATATATGGTTACTTTTTGGGGGTAAGATGTCATTAATAAAGTTTTTGGAATGTGTATTATTACATGGCCCCAATAAAAAACTTTTTAAATCAATATAAAATTCCCTACTGTAAGGTGTTAATATGAACTTTTCATTCACAAAAAAGCAGCAGATGATCAAGGATATGATTACTGAGTTTGCTAATAATGAGGTAAAGCCATATGCTGCTGAAGCTGATGAAAAGCAAAAATTCCCAGAAGAGCAGATAAAAAAGCTTTCAAAGCTAGGAATAATGGGAATGTCCATACCAAAGA
>CAZOXR010000107.1:0-2788 GCA_964583885.1 uncultured Methanosarcinales archaeon
GTTAACCAAAGCACCTTCTTCACTAGTACCAGACACATCAACCTTATTTACATTTGTTAAAAGAGGTATTGAACCTAATGTATTAGTGGGGGGTGAGAAGTCAACACCAAACTCTATTGTTTGTGCAGTTCCTTGTTCATTACCAACTGAATCTTTGCATGCTATGTGATAAGTATATACTGCTGCTTGTTCTGCAACACTATCTAAATCACATGTTACCTCTCCAGTGCCAGGAGTAACAGTACATTCATTTGCAGCTAACATTGCTGAATAAGCATCCACTGTAGTAGCAGGATCTGTACTTGAATATCTACAGAACATTCCATCTTCCGTTGCTTGCAGCTTAACTATTGTCTTTGAATTACTAGACACCTTATCCCAATAAGGAGCTGATGTATCTCCATCAACCTCCACCATTGTTAAGGCTGCTGGAGGTGTTAAGTCATATGTGAAGTCAATATCAGCTGTTGCTGGTCTTCCAGAGATATCATAAACACCCACTTTAAGGTTGTATGACTTCTCAGTATCGATGTTTGCCTCTGTAAATGTGCATGTGTAAGTTGGCGGTGTTAAACCATCTCCAGGACAATCATCAGGAAGGGTTATTGTCTGATGATCTACATTATCTAATAAAACCACTGTCCTGCTTATATCAACATCAGTATCATCCTGTATCGTGAATTTTATCTCTTGGCTGTTTGTTCTTTGTAGGTCTATTGGCTTAACCATTTGCAGATTTGGTATGTCTGGATCTACTGTAAAGGTTACTGTCTCTAGTGTTCCTTGATTCCCTAAACTATCTTCTGGTGTAAACGTTACAGTATAAGTTCCTTCAAATGTTGTACCTGCATCTGGAGTGAATATGATTACTCCTTCAGCTCCAGGTGCCCATGTTCCTGTAACTGTTGCTGGTGTATCATCTGTTACAGTAGGAGAGTTAGCTATTATAGCATCCTCATCCACACCATTAATATCAGTCATCTGAACTCCAAATTGAGCAGCTGACTGGACAATGTCTCCATCTTCAGGAGCAGTAAGAGTGACTGTTGGGCCTGTTGTATCTATCTTTATCTCAAAATGTGACATAGCTCCCCAATTACCAACTTGATCTCTAGCTCTAACATAGAAATAATATGTTCCATCAGCAGAGAAATCAGCAGCAGTATATGTTTTAGTTGTAACTGTAGGCGTTTCTGAAATTTCATCAGGCTTACTTGCATCTGCATCACTAGAAAGCTCATAAGAATATTCATCACCATCAGTAGCAGTCCAGGTAAACACTATATCCTTGTTGTTTGTATACGTGCCTGAAGTATAGTCATCATCATCAGGACCAACTGTAGCAGTAATTACAGGTGTACCTGGCGGTGTCTGGTCTAATGTAACTGTTATACTCTCAGTATCATCATATCCAGCTTTATCAACAGCTAGTATAGTAATTGTATTATCTCCTGGAGTTAATGTAATGTCTTTTGTATAAGTAGTACCAGCTAAATCAGTTGCTACTGTTGCAGCTTGTCCATTAACTGCAACACCTAATAAAGTATCTACATCATCCTCAGTAATCGTCCCACTTATTGTAATATCTGCCACATTTGTTACACGCCCATCCAACCCAGCAGCTACAGCAACTACCGGTGAAGTAATATCAACACAGAAGCTCTTACTATAGTCCCAAGGAGTAGCGCTTCCCAATAACCTTGCACTAAAGCTTAATGTATAACAATTTCCATCAACTAAAGCTGGTGAAGACATATCTAATGTAAAGTCTCTGTTATTAGCATCAGGAACAGCATCAGGACACCCTGCAAGACCAAGCTTAACAGTACCAGCATCAATCTCAGCCTCTTGAGCAAACCTCACATATATTTCAAGAGCTTCTTGATCTATATACTCACCATCATCAATTGAATCCAAAACACTACCTTTGTTATAATACATAAACGTTGGCTCACTTGGAACTGAAGTATCCACACTAAACTGCCATGTCTGTGCTTGATTTGGATTACCAGCTTCATCTTCAAACTCTAAGACTATAGTGTATGTTTCTCCATCTGATAATGGAGTTGTACCAGGTATAACAGAAGATACAGTGCATTGTTTCTTGTCAACTAAACAATTACCTCCAGTCCCAACAGTAAGACCAATACTCTCTGAATGTACTTCGGTACTAGAAGCATCATAAACCTTTAGCTCTACATTAGTATCCATATCTATCTCATGGTTGTCTTCAATTGTTGCTGTGATTGTTGGAGTTACTGTTGTAGCTAATGATTGAGGATTTCCAGAAGTTATTAATGGCCCTTCAGGATCATAAACAATTGTATGTGATGCAGATGTTGGATTCCTAGCTGGATCTATTGCAGTAGTAGACATCACATTTGATCCCGGACCTAAAGCAACATCAACAAAATGATATATTTCATCAAGAGTTATTGAAAGTGTGTTAGTCCCTTGAATTAAATCACAGTCATTATCCAATGTTACCTCAAGTGTACCAGGATCAGGTAGTACAGATCCAGCAGGAAGACCACACCCACTAAAGGCATACTCCTGAATACCATTATTCGTTATAGTTAGTAATGTTCCTACTGAGAAAGTAATGGCAGTACCCAAAGGCACTCCATTCTTCTCAAACCCAGCAATCCCATACTCTATTGATTCTGGATGTTCTCCAGACCTTAATGAATGGGTAGCAATAAGAGTAGTAACTGTATTATACGTCCTGTATAAGTTAACCAAAGCACCTTCTTCACTAGTACCAGACACATCAACCTTATTTACATTT
>CAZOXR010000108.1:0-2731 GCA_964583885.1 uncultured Methanosarcinales archaeon
GTTTTCTTTACATTGGCTCAGGCAGTTTTCATCCTTTAGGTTTAGCATACTCATTAAACAAGCCAGTTTACATCTATAATCCATTAGACAGCACATTGGAAAAAGTTAGTGAAAAGGAAGTTGAAGCTTACAAAAAAAGAAGAAAAGGGGCTTATCTCAAATTCTTAACATCAGAAAACATTGGAATTTTAGTAAGCACAAAACCAGGACAAAGTCAATTAAAAAAAGCGTTAGAATTAAAAAAGAAACTAAAAGACAAAAAAGCATACATATTCACAGCAGACACAATTGACTTAAATGAATTAGAGAACTTTCCATTTATTGAAGCATGGGTTAATACAGCTTGTCCTAGGATTGTAGAGGATAAGTTAGGTATAGTTAATATTGAAGAGATAAAATAAAAAATTATCTATTAACTGCTCCTTGCCAGGGTGTGAATTCTATTGGTGAAACTTTTATCTTCTCTACATATTCAATCCCTAAAGGAGTTATATTTCTTGTTTTTGGGTCATAGAATCCCTTCTCTGGGTTTTCTGGATCAATTGGAACAGTTCTTGAAACTACCTTTCCATCCCTGATTGTTACAGCTTCTTCGAGCGGTACACATTTAGGAACTGCTTGTCCACCCTCCAACATCAACACAGCCATATAACCATCCATTCCTGAATCTTCTATTATTGAACCCATAGCTATAGATCCCAGCCGTATCGCAGTTTGTTTGTCTAACAGAGTAGGTGGTCCGCCTCGATATACATACTCAGGCATTAAACCATTAGAATACGGTGTATGAACTCCATTTGCTTTAAAATGAGCTTTAGCTGCTTCAGCTATGACCTTAGCAGCACCACCTAATTTTACATTGCCAAATGAGTCAGTTACTGATTTGTCCTTACCTACCTCCACTTCTGTTGCAGCATTTATTACTCCTTCTGAAACTATGCCATAGAAAAAGCCCTGTTGCCTATATCTATCTAATATCTGTTCTGTAATCTCTTCAATATGAATTGGAACCTCTGGCAGTAGTATCATGTCAGCCTTACTTGTATAGCCCATTGCTAAGGGTAAAAATCCTGCAGTTCTCCCCATTGCTTCAGTCAACATAACCCGCTCATGAGTGACACCTGTAGAATAAACAGCGTTTGAAAAATCTCTTGCATTTCTTACAGCACTTGGATACCCTGGAGTCCATATATTTAACATATGTTCAAAATCAACAAACTTGCCATCAGGCCCATTCTTTCCATTATCATCATCAATTGTTTTTGGAACAGCCATTATCCTAGCTCTACGAAGGATATCGTCTTTGACAACCCGGTATGCTACACCAGTTGTATCTTCTCCTCCAATAGCTACCAAATAGTCAAGATCAAATTCATCTGCTCTTGCAGCAAGATCTTCCAGAGAACCCGGAATCTTCATAAGGTTTGTTCTTGAGCATAATATGATTGATCCTCCCTGATAGGGATCTATATCTTCTGATCTTAAGTCAACCCACTCCCCTGTAACATCTTTTAATGGCTCCATTACGGTTTTGCCCTCTTTTTTTACCTCAACTTCATATCCCTTATCTGGATAAAGCACACCTGCCCATCCACGTCTAAAACCAATAACCTCTCCGCCTCTCACTTCTGCAGCCCTTACAATGCCATATAAAGTTGCATTTAATGCAGAGGTATCTCCTCCGCCTGTTAGAACACCCACTCTGAAATTAGCCATATAAATCCCCCCAATTAATTAAAATAATTATAATTTCCATAAAAAGAAAAAACCACGCCTTTAAATAAATTTCTATTTTAAAGTAGTTACTTTCTTCCCTTTCTTCTTTTCTTGCTTTTCTTTTTAGCTTCCTTAGATACCTTTATCTTCTTTCTAGGCTTCTTCTTTCTCTTTTCTTTGGCAGTAGTATATAAAAACACAGCAACAATCACAAGCATAAATGCAGTTAACAAACCAGCTACTAATGGCCTTTCCTTATACGCCCCGCCTACTGCTCTTCCAACTATTACAAAAAAATCATCTGATTCTTCTTCTACTTCTTCACCTTCAATCTCTGTTATAGCTGGAGCTTCTTCTGCTTCCTGAATTTTTATCTCTTCTTTTGGTTTTTCTTTTACTTCCTTAATTTCTTTAGCAGCGGCTATTGCAAATATAGAAAATCCTGGTGTTTTAGAAGCATAAAAAACAGTTGAATTATCCTCTTTTTCTATTTCTGTATCTAATTTATTCCATTTTTCCTTATACCTGTAAAGCGCAATATCTTTTTTATCAACTTTATTCTCATTCAGCCATTCCTTGCTGACCTTAAACTTGATTTCAACTGCTTCAGCTAGGTCAGTATCATTCAGGTTCTGTGTTGTTAATTCCAGATACTGGTAAACATTTCCAGATATTTTCACAGGAGTTTCTTCTTCACTTAATGCTTTAATGTTAACCCTGACACTATGCAGTTTTTTATTCACATCAAAAGATAATCTTTCTATTGGTATGTTTGGCGAGTTTATTCCAATAAGCGGATGGAATGTTTCTGTTAAGATTACAAAAAACCTTGAAGCTTCGTTTGGATTTACAGCAGCAGTTCCTCCGCCCCCTCCTCCGCCCGGGGGGCCGCCCCCGCCGCGGCCGGCCAGCCGTCGGGCAGCGGCAGCGTGCGGGGCTGGTGCGGCTGGCCCAGCGTCGACGTCGGCAGCACCGCGTCGATCTGGTCGTAGCCGACGAGCCGGGCCACCTCCTC
>CAZOXR010000109.1:0-2695 GCA_964583885.1 uncultured Methanosarcinales archaeon
CAACAATGACTTTTTTTGCTTCTTTTACATCTGCTTTTCTTATTTTTATAGGCTCTCCAATGCCTGTTTTTGCATTCCTTCTTATAATACCATCCATCCTTATTATGTCTAAGCCAATATCACCAGGATAAGCTCTATCTGCTATGCCTACTGTCTTTCGCTGGCCTTCAATCTCTACTATACCCCCTACTCTTACACCTATCTCTTTCATAAATCCAGAGTCAATTCTAACTATGCCTTTATTTACATCGTCTTGGATTGCTTCTGCTACTTTTAGTTTAATTTCTTTAGCCATTTTTCTCTCTAAAGAACTAATATATCTTTTATAAATCTTTTGATGTTAATTAGCCAATATATTTCTTTTCCTGGACATCTGTTGTTTGTACCTTAGGCAATGGTACCGGAGGCGGCAGATTAACTTCCTGGCTTAGAATTAATGCCTGAATATTGCATTTTGCCAGCACGGTGTTCAGAATGCTTGTCATGATATCTTTAGGAACGCTTTTGTCCTTTTTCCATCCGTCTTGCGTTTCTTTAATCTTTTTTGTGTCTCCTAAGAACATAAGGTCACCACCCAATAATATGTTGCCTATTTTTGGGTCGTACTTTGAATTAAATTCAAAAATGAATTTTAGGGCATTTTGCTTTTCTTTTCCCAGAGAAATATCTGTTGGCTTAATATCCTTTATTGCCACATTATTGCTGATATTTATTTTCCCTTTTTGAACATCTTTTCTCTCAACATTGATTTTTGTGAAATTAAATCCGACAATAGCCATGGTAACACCTCGATTTTGGGATTATTGGTTAGTATTTAAAGTTTTTGGAATAGGTTTTGGAAATTCTTTTAATTTCCAAACCCTTAGAAAATCTCTTTGATTTTCGTTAGTTTTTTAAACTTAAGTCAATTATTTTTGATTAGGAAAATGAAATACAGGTTAGTTTGTTTTGATGTTGATGGGACATTGGTTGATAATGTGATATATTCGTGGGAGATATTTCATGATTATTTTAAGGTGGATATGAAAAGAAGAGAGAATGCCAGAAAACAGTTTTTTGATGGCAAGATTAACTATGAAGAATGGGCACTGCATGACATAAGCTTGTGGAAGGAAAAAAATGCCAGGAAGAATGATTTTCTGGAAGCGATAAAGCCTTTGAAATTGATGAATGGCGCTATAGAGACTGTTAGAGAGCTTAAAAACAGGAATCTGAAATTAGCTGTGATCTCTGGCTCTATTAATGTGATACTGGAAACATTGATGCCCTATTATAATAAATATTTTGATGATGTTTTTCTGAATAGATTAGTTTTTGACAAGAATGGAAATATTATTGACTTGAAAATAACTCCTTATGATATTGATGGCAAGGCAGAAGCAATGAAAACAATTGCTAGTAAAGAGAATATAAGCTTAAATGAATGTGTATTCATTGGAGACCATAGGAATGATATTCCTGTTATGAAGGAATGCGGGTTAAGCATAGCTTTTGACCCTAAAGATGATGAATTAAGGAAGATTGCTGATGTTGTTATAGAGAAAAAGGATTTGAGAGAGGTTCTGAAACACATTATTTAGATTTTATTAATATTATTGATTCTTCTAATATTTTTTTGTTATTGTAACCTCTGATTATTTTAGTTAGTTGTTTATTGGTTTTCTTTTTTAATGATATTATTTCTTTTATTATTAATGGAATAGCTCGTATTATGTTGTCAACTATAGTTATATCTGCTTTCTTTGCTGTTCTTGACATTGGATTTAAGTCAATTGTTATTACTTTCTTGCCTAGTTTTCTTAATGCCTCGCACCTATCTCCGTCCTCTAAAGGCACAAACACAACATCTGCTTTATAGATCCCATTCTTGCTACAGTATCTTCTGTTATGATCAAGGTATTTTAGCTTCGCAGAGCCAGGCATTAACACTTGTTTTGCTCCTTTTTTTAACAGGAATTTTTTTATGTTTCTCTCTCTCTGCTTTGATGCGTGGAATATATTGATTTCTAGTTTTGCTGGAATTGCTTTTGATAGCTTTATCATTTCTTTTGGAACTAATACTGCTGTATTGCCATTGATTGAGATTACAGTGTTTTTTGATAATAGAAGCAAAGCAGCTGCTGCTTTTATTGCTTTTTTTGCAAAGCTCTGTGTTCTTTCTTTTATTAAATAATCAAACGCTTCTCCTCTTCCATGCGCTATAAGGCCATGTATGGATGTTATCCTTTTTTCTACACCTTCAGCTATCTTATCCCTTGTTTTTAATGAAAGCGCTCTTGGATGTGAATTTGGTATGTGGGTCATAGTAACCTTGCCTTATTTTGTGATATTTTTATTTTTTTACAGTCTTTGAATGCTATGTTGCTGAAGATTGAATTGCCCAGCATAATCATTGATGCTTTTCCGTTGTTTTTTTCAATATTCTTTATATTATTTGATAATCTTTTATTTAATAGATTGCTTTTTACTGCAAATTCTTTTGAAACACCAATAATATAATCAAGATTAATATCTTTTTTATTTTTTATTGCTTTTAATGCTTTGTCTGCTGCTTTGTTGATATGTTTTTCTTTATTTTTGTTTGTTATGACTTTTTTTGTATCGATTTTGCCAAATACCCTGTAATAGATATTTTGGTTCTTTATTGGCAGTCTTCTTGCTTTTAATGGATATCCTTTTTTTGCCTTTATTAAAA
>CAZOXR010000110.1:0-2656 GCA_964583885.1 uncultured Methanosarcinales archaeon
ATGATGCGGTGGATTCCTGATGCCGTGCTTCCACAATTCCAGATTAAGGTATTTGCCAATCTTAACTTCCTTAGCTTTCATATGTTTCATAACAAAATTTCTTATAGCACTAACTGCTTTTTTTGTTTTTGCATTCCTTGCTGCTTTCGAGAACTCTTTTCTTAAAGGATTATTATAGGATCTTTCTAAAACTACCTTAACTTCTTTCTTTTCTTTTTTCTTTGGTTTCTCTTCAGCCATTTTTATGATTTAGTTCTAGTCCTTCTCCAACTTCTCTTTAGTTTGGTATGCCTGCCAGGATGAATCCTTCTTGTCTTGCCGTAAATCTTAGGAACACTCCAAAAAGGAGCCCATCTAGTCTGTCTGTTCTTTTTTGCCAGTCTTTGCTTCCTGCTTGGGTGCTTGTATCGTGCCATTTTTGTGTTTATTTTCTTTTAATTTTAAAATCCTTTTTTTCTGGTGTTAATCTTTTCAATAACTCCTTTAATTTTTCATCATCAATCTTTTCTTTTAACTGGCCTGACTGGGCAGCTTGTCCTAAAATAACCAAAAGCTGAACTGCTTTTTCTGGGTGCGCTGCCTTTAAATTTCCATATCGCACCAATGCGTCTTTTGTTAAAAATTGTTTGACAATGATTTCAAGCTGGGCAATCTGCTGCTGCATCTGTGATTCTTCCTGTCCCTGTTGCTGCAATGCCTCTGCTTGTTGTTGTTTTAGCTCTTCTAGTTTCTTTTTTCTCAGCTCTTCAAGCTCATCCATTTTTTTTAGCTGCCTCATCAACTAAATCCTGGGCAGTAACTTTTTTCTTTCTCTTTGCAAATTCCTTTGTTTGTTTTACTAATTCGTCTGTTGTTGGCAGTTTCTCTTCTTTTTTTGGTTCTTTTTTCTTTTCCTTTGTTTCTTTCTTCTCTTCCTTCTTAGTTTCCTGTGGTGTTTTCTTTTCCTCTTTCTTCTCTGCTTTTGGCATTTCTTTTACTTCTTTCTTTACATTACCAAGCAACTGAGTAGCGATCTTATCTAAAAATGATTTTCCTTTTGGTGTTATTTCCCTTCCTTTATGGACATCCTTCTCTGTCTTCTTCAAAAACCCTGCTTTTTCCAGTTGCTGCAAAATCTTCCTTATAATATTTCCAGAGCCCTTATAGAAATGTGATGGCTTATGGCCTTTGTTTTTCTTTCCGCCATACCTTGTTCTTAGTTTTGAAACACCAATTAACTTAACCCTATAAATATACCTTAGAATAGCAGCTGCTCTTGTATACCACCAGTCCTGCTTTATTGGAGGCCTTTCCTTATGCATTCCTGTCTTAACATAAGCAGCCCATGCAGGTGGCTCTATCTCTTTAATCTTTTTCAGCTCTTCAGCTGCTTTTTCTATCAGTTCCTCAGGATCTACTTGGTATATTGTTGCCATTTTAATGTTTCGCGCCTTGCGGCACTAGATACGCTATGAATAACGCAATAACAAGTGTTTAGGAAGTATTTATAAATCTTTTCTTTATTCCTTGGTCTGATGATCAAATTCAAAAAAACACCAAACACAAAACAGCAGATAGACCAGATCCTGCATCCAATTGTAAAGAAATGGTTCTATCAGAAGTTTAAGGAATACTCCTTGCCGCAGTTGCATGGGGTCATGGAGATACATTCCAGGAACAATATACTAGTCAGCGCTCCAACAGGCGCTACAAAAACATTAACTGGTTTCTTGTCAATATTAAACGAGCTTATTGATAGTAGTGAGAAAGGTATTCTGGAGGATAGAATTTATTGTGTATATATCTCTCCCCTCAAAGCATTAAATAATGATATTGAGAAAAACCTTGTAGAGCCATTAAAAGAAATGGGTGAAATAGCAAACAAATCATTAAACATAAGAGTAGCAGTCAGAACTGGAGACACATCAACAAAAGAAAGAACAAAGATGCTAAAAAAGCCGCCGCATATACTTATCACAACACCAGAGTCATTGGCAATACTTCTTACATCAGTAAAATTCGCAGAGCACTTAAAAAATGTAGAATGGTGCATAATTGATGAAATCCATGCTTTAGCAGAAAACAAAAGAGGAGTTCATCTTTCATTATCATTAGAAAGATTATCAGGAATAACACCGCATATGACAAGAATTGGGTTGTCAGCAACAATAAGCCCATTAGAAGAGATAGCCAGATTTTTAGTAGGTTATGAAAATGGAAATGCAAGGCCATGCAAGATAGTTGATGTTCAGTTCATAAAAAAGCTTGACCTAAAGGTTCTAAGCCCTGTTCCTGATTTGGTTGACATGGAGCACGGCACAATGCACCATTCAATGTATGAATTGATTGACAAGCTAATCCAAGACCATAAAACAACACTTATCTTTACAAACACAAGGTCAGCTACAGAAAGAGTTGTCCACCATCTAAAAGAAAAGTTTCCAAAAAACTACACAGAGAATATTGGAGCTCATCACGGCTCTTTATCAAAAACATTAAGGCACAATATTGAAGAAAGATTAAGGCAAGGGAAGTTAAAGGTTGTTGTATGCTCTACAAGCTTAGAGTTAGGCATAGACATTGGTTATATTGATTTAGTTATTTTATTAGGAAGCCCAAAATCAGTTGCAAGATGTTTGCAAAGAATAGGCAGGTCAGGCCATAGATTAAGTGAAAC
>CAZOXR010000111.1:0-2652 GCA_964583885.1 uncultured Methanosarcinales archaeon
TACAGATGCTATTGATTTTTTAGCTGGATCAGTACTGCAAACAGAGGTATGGTATCATGTTGTTGGTACTTATGATGGCACTGTAAAAAATCTTTATGTAAATGGAAAACTTAATGCTACAGTAGAAGAAACTAATAATCTTGTATCAAACACGAATATTCCTGTAAGAATTGGCGCATCAGGTTGGAGTGGGAATGAGGAGTGGGATGGCAAGATAGACGAAGTTAGAATCTTTAACCAATCACTTTCAGCAGACCAAGTATGGCACTTATACACAACGAACCTGAACAAATATGATGTAGATGGATGGAGGTTCTATGCCAATGAAAGCAACCTGACTGATACTACTTCATTCTTGTATGCTGCTCATGTAAAGGATAAAGCAGGCGGATGGAACAGTACATTACAGAGGAATGTAACTATTGATACTTTTGTTCCTTCAATTGACTTTATTGCTCCAACTCCAGCTAATAACACATTTACACAAGATACCTTTGTTTATGTCAATGCAACTGCAGATGACAATGGTAAAGAGCATTCTTTGGTTGTGGACTGGAATGATACTTTAGTAAGCTGGTGGAGGTTTGATGACAGGAATTCAAGTGGAGATGGAGTTACTGATTATATGAACAGGAATAACGGAACTGTAAATGGCTCTAATTACACAACATTTGGTAAGTTTGGTGGAGCGTTTGAGTTTGATGGGGTTGATGACCATATTGATGTTTCAAATAATCCGCCTATTAGCACTTTTAATAAAAATAATTTTAGCTATTTTGCATGGGCAAAGCCAAAAAGTTTTGATGCACTTGATTATATTGTTTTTAATGGTTTAGCTGGAGCAGCAGTTGTTTCAACATTGGAATTAGTTAATGGCAAAGTCAATTTTAGATTAGAAGGAAGCGATGCCAATCAAGTAACTGGTGGTGGTTATGGGAGTGTATTGGATTTAAATGTTTGGAGTCATTTGGGTGTAGTTTATGATAGAACTAACAATCTTACAGAGTTATATGTAAATGGCACTTTTGTAGGAAATCAGAGCATTTCAGCAGTAACGGGAAATGTAAACACTTCTGCTGATTTATTGATAGGATTAGATGATAGCGGTAATTCCCAGTTTAACGGCTCAATAGACGATGTAATGATATTCTCAAGAGCTTTGAATGTAAGTGAGATTGTATCACTCTATAACGCAACACAATACGGGCATAACTTTACTGGTTTAGTTGATGGAGAAAACTACACCTTCACAGCATATGCACAGGATCTGGCTGGTAATGTGAATTCGACAGGGCAGAGGATTGTTACTGTTGATACTGGCATACCAACAATTGACTTTGTTGACCCAACTTTTGATAATAACACCTTTACAAATAATAACTTTTTCTTTGTAAATGTCTCTTCAGATGACTCTGGTAAAGAGCATTCTGTTGTTATGAATTTGAATGATACCTTAGTTTCATGGTGGAGGTTTGATGACAGGAATGCAACTGGAGACCCAACTGATTATATGAACAGGAATAATGGATCATTAGCTGGAAATGTAAATTATACAACTGCTGGTAAGCATGGCGGAGGATTTGAGTTTGATGGTGTTGATGATTATATCACTTTAGCAAATGAAGAAAATTTTGATTTTGCGAATCAGAGTTTCTCAATATTTTCATGGATTAAAGGATATAGTACTTCAGCAAGAATTGTAAATAAATATGGGGATGGGGTAGGTGCTACAGAATATAGTTATTTTCTACGATTAGACAGTAGTGGGCAGTTAGAAGCAAGAGTAACCAATCAATCAGGAGGTCAATTCAGTGCAACAGGAAGTGTAGCATTAAATGATTATACTTGGCATCATGTTGGTATGACATTTGATTATAATCCAGAAAGTAGTCGTAATCTATTGTCAATTTTTGTAGATGGTGTTTTTATAGATGATGCTGCAGTTAATGGCCCTATGAATACTCATAATGACCCTTTAGATATTGGGCAGACCAGGGAAGGTGGCGGAGTTTCAAGATGGAATGGCACAATAGACGATGTGATGATATTCTCAAGAGCTTTGAACGCAACTGAAATTCTTTCACTCTATAACGCAACACAATACGAGCATAACTTTACTGGTTTATCAGATGGCAACTACACCTACAAAGCATATGCCCAGGATTTGGCAGGAAATGTTAATTCAACAGAGGAGAGGATTGTTACTCTTGATGCGGCATCTCCATCAATTGACTTTGTTGCTCCAACTCCAAATAATAACACATATATACAAGATGCCTTTGTTTATGTCAATATAACTACAGATGACAGCTATAACTCGTATTCTGTTGTTATGGACTGGAATGATACTTTAGTTTCATGGTGGAGATTTGATGACAGGAATGCTTCACATACCTTTGATTATATGAATACGAATAACGGAACTGTAAATGGCTCTAATTACACAACTGCTGGCAAGTTTGGTGGGGCATACACCTTTGATGGTGTTGATGATTATATCAACATTGGAGATTTAGCAATATATGATTTTAATTTAACTGACTCCTATACATTAAGTGCTTGGGTTAATCTAAGAGGAAAGACAGGAGGAAGCTGGATTCTGTCAAAAAGAGATGGTGATAATGCAGGTTATCATCTAACAGGTGCATCTTC
>CAZOXR010000112.1:0-2580 GCA_964583885.1 uncultured Methanosarcinales archaeon
TCAATAAATTCCATGTTGTATTTTTTCCATGTTTTTAGATAGGCTTCTAATGATTCTTTTACTGATTCATATTTTTGAGTTTCAACATCCCAGAGAATCTTTCTTAAATCAAGTGATAATGGTGGAGCTAAATGTTGCGAAGCAAATTCAACTGCTTTTTCCAGGTTAGATGTATGCCTCATGTATGTTACAACATAGAAAACACATAAGACCATCTGGTTGCTTGCTTTTAAACGCCAACTGTCTGCCATGTATACTGGTGTCTTGTTCAATGGTATGATTAATGCCAAACTGATTACTAAAAAGAAGAAGACAAAGAAGAAAGATTTGAAAATTAAAAAGAAAGTTAATGTGCCTGTTATTATTAAGAAAATTGGTGCTAGTAATGCAAATGATGTTACTCCTGCAGGCGTTATGTTTAAGTGGCATATATTAAGTGCTTCTTGTGTTTTTTCTGCTTTTTTTGGGTCTGGCTTAATCTTTAATATATTTTCACTTAGATTGCAGAGTTTTTCATAGTATGTGTAATGCTTAGGCATGAACTCTGTCTTGAACTGCTGGTATTCCCTTGATGTTATTCTACTTGGGGCTTCTTCTTCATAGCTTCCTATCTGTTTCTTTATCTCTGATTTGTATTTTTCCAGCAAGCCTCTTAGCTCTTTTTTATTAGTTAAGTCTGCCATTTTAGGATTGAGGTTTGATTATTATGGGATCATCTTGTCTTTCTAGGATAATATTCAGTTTAGAATTTCTTATTTCAAAGCAACGGACTGAGTAATCTTTATTTCCTCCTGGAGGGGCAGTATATGGATTTGGACCAATTCCTAAATCAAGCTTACCTACAAAAATCGAATCTACTTTTGATTTTCCAACTAAGAACACATTGTCCTTTACACTACTTCTTATTGCGTTATCTAGTGCTGGTTCATTAATTTCGAATTCAGTGCATGTTTCATGAACCTCAGAGCACCACCACCACCCACTAACGGTATTATCATCAACAAAACAAACCTCTCTAAAACCTCTGGGTATTGTATATGATTTTTCATAGACATCTCCTACTTGGGTTATTTTGATATCGCTTACTAACTTAGCTTTAAACTGTATAAGTGTTGTTTCTTCTCCTTTGGCTCCTAGCTCTTTAACAACCTTATAGCCGAAAATCATTATTAAGGCTACTATAATAATGCCTAAAGAAAATATGAATACATGAGAAACCTGTGATTTTTTAGAAATTCCTTTGGAATTTCTAAGAGTTAGAAATTTCTTAAATTTCAAACTTTTCATCTAACACCTCTTTTTATTGTTTTATTTTATATTATTTTTAGTCTGTCAAGCCAACGATTTATTTCACATTCTTTTTCCTAACATCCCTTTTTAACCATTCATTCCAGTCAAAGAATATTCTTTTTGAGTCTAGAGCACCAACTTCTTCTTTTATTTTATCAGAGATACGATGGAATTCATCATTACATCTTATTACATGCTCTGCTTCAAGCAGATTAGGCATTTTTGATTTTTCTGCAAAATTTACTAGTGTTTCTTTGACTTTTGCTCTAAGCAATATATTATCCCAAACAGCATCCCAGTTTCCAGCCCATTCTTTTACATTCCCTGCTATTGATTTCAAAATATCAGATTCACCATTTATCAGATCAGCAGAAGCTTCTAGCTGGTCTTTGTTGGTGTCATATTTCATTAAATCTACAAAGCCACCCTCTAGCAAAGGATCATTTTCCCAATGTTTTCTTATTTCTGTTATTTGCGTTACTCTCCGCCATCTATGCAAGCCATCTGCACTTCTTATTGGATTAGCAACAATTACTAGGTCAGTTGCCTTAAAGCTTGTTTTAGGAACCTGCAGATCATTAACAACCCTGTCAAAGACACCATATGGGCTGTCGCCGTGGATAGTGCCTGCAACAACATTTGCCATTGCTCCAACGCGCATTGCTTCGTACAAAGCTCTTGCTTCTGTACTTCTTACTTCTCCTATAATCAAAGAAGAATCTCCCATTCTTAGTGTTGTTCTTATGCCTTCTTCAGCAGGAACCTCTGCTGTTCCTTTTGTCATTGCTGCTGCTACTTTCATTGGCTGTATATTATAGCCAAGTTTTCTCATGCTGCCAGTTGGCAATTCTAAGGTATCTTCTATAGTAATTATTCTGTATTTCCTCATTATTTCTGTAAGAATAGAGCCAAGCAGTGCTGTTTTTCCTGCTGATCTTGTTCCTGCAACCAACATTGTTCTTGAGCCATCGATTATAAAGCTCATTATTCCTGCTGCTAATGGATTTATCATTTTATTCTTGATGAATAAAGGAAGGGTCCATGGCTTGTCTCTATGTCGCCTGAAAGCATACGCTAATCCAGAAGGATTTAGTGGCTGTGATATGACTGCTACTCTTGAATTTGCCCCTGGGAGAATAAGCTCTGTATCCAGAATGGGATTTGCTTCATCTAATGGCCTTCCTGATATCATTCTAAGCTTTGAAGCCCATGATTCTGCCTCTGTTCTTGTTGGAATAATATTTGTTTTGCAGTCAGTATAATCCTGATGCACAATAAATATTGGAATAT